>JABMPG010000501.1 GCA_013203855.1 bacterium | reverse complement strand
GCCGGAAGCCTAGGCAGATCGACAAGGGCAATTGGTGGATGGAGCATCCTGGGGACATCGATGATCTGTGGCATGCCGAGAAGGCGCGCGATGAGTTGATCCGGATTTCCTTCGGTTACTGGGATTGGGTGAAGAATGTCTGGGACGAGAAGGAGAAGGCGGCGAATTTCGATTTGGCGTTCGTGCCGATCGTCGATGCCCGTCGCGAGAGTCGGCGTCTGATCGGGGACTACGTTTTGACGCAGGATGATGAATTGAGCGGGACGGTTTTTCCGGATCGGATTTCCTACGGGGGGTGGACGATCGACGTGCATCATCCCAAGGGGATCTATTCGGGGCAGGAAGGGCCCTTCATGTGCAACGTGATGGTGCCGATGTACACGATCCCGTATCGTTCCATTTACTCACGCAACGTCCAGAATCTTTTCATGGCGGGGCGTCACATGAGTGTGACGCATGTCGCGCTCGGGACCGTTCGGGTGCAGGCGACTCTGGCAACGGTGGGCCAGGCGGCGGGGACGGCGGCGGCGCTATGTCTGAAGCATGGCGTGACCCCTCGTGGCATCCATGAGAAACATCTGGAGGAACTGCAGCAGACGCTGATCAAGCACGATCAGTATATTCCGGGTTTCAAAAACGAGGACCCGAAGGACCTTGCGCGGAATGCGAAGGCGACGGCGTCGAGTGTCGAGCGGTACGACGTCTTCGAGAAGAGCGACGTGCGGCGGAGTTTCGTCATGCCGATGACGATGGGTCGGGCGGCTCACTTTCCGACGGAGGGGATCGATCGGCTCACGTCGGTTTCCATTCTGGTGGAGTCTGAGAAGGATGAGCCGGTGGATCTGACGCTTCATCTGAGGAAGGCGAAGGGGGAGGCGGATTTTTCGAGCGCGGAGGATGTGGCCATGGCCAAGGGCACGGTGCCGGGGTCAGGTCAGCATTGGGTGGAGTTCCAGTTCGACTGCGAGGTGTCGTCGCCGTTTGCGTGGGTGTGGCTGGCGAAAATGGAGGGGATTTCGTGGCTGCGGTCGGATTCGGCTCCGTACGGCGCATGCGAGGGAACTCAGCACGCGGACGGGTCCTGGCATCGTCTGGGGCACGAGATTTCGATGGCGTTTTTCACCGAGCCACCTGTTCGTCGCGAAGCGGATTTCGGAGCGGGGAACGTGACAAACGGGATAACGCGGAGGCAGGCGGCGTCGCCGAATATGTGGGCATCGGACCGTGGTCAGGAGATGCCGCAGTGGGTGCAGTTGGATTTCGCGGAGCCGGTGGAGATGAATACGGTGTATCTGACGTTCGATACGGATATGAACGCGCCGCGTTTTGGTTTTGGCGAGAAGCCGGCGAGGGTGCCGTATTGCATCCGGGATTACGATCTGGCGGTGGAGCGTGATGGGGAGTGGGTGAAGGTGGCGGAGGTGAAAGGGAATTTTCTGCGACGTCGTGTGCATCGTTTCGAGGGAGTGATGACGGGCCGGTTGAGGGTGACGGTTCGCGCGACAAATGGGGACAGGTCGGCGCGGGTGTTCGAGGTTCGGGCGTACAGAGAGTAGCCAGTAAGCAACCCTTTGCGCCCGGCTGAAGCGCGCTGATAGGGCAAGGCCCCGAGTCCGAAATGGGACGGGGACGGGCTTGTGTCCTATTCAGGGCGCCCCAGGATGGCTTGTGCGAGTTTCTGAAGGGCGGCTGCCCCTCGGTTGAGGACGGCGCGGACGTTTCGGCTGTAGTCGGTTCCAGCGTGTTCGTCGGCTCGGTCGGTTATGCAGCGCAGGGCGATGAAGGGGATTTCGGCGAGTTGGGCGGCTCGGGCGATGCGCCAGGTTTCCCAGTCGGTGGTGTCGAGGCCGAGGTCGCGATGGAGCTGTTTTCGGATTTCGGCGTCGCGGATGTCGTGGGGACAGCTGCCGGCGCGGGAGATGCGGATTTCGGGGACGGCCTTTCTGAGTTCTTCGACCTCGCAGACCAGGGGGTCGCCTTGGGGGCGGAGGTCGGGCCACGTGTAGGAGACGATTTCGCGGGGGACTGTGATGGTTCCGATCGGCCAATCGGGATTGAGCCCGCCAGCCGCGCCGAAATTAACGAAGACCCGGGGCTCGAACATTTCGAAGAGCGACGTATAGGCCGACTTGATACGTTTTTTCCCCCCGCCGGCGGAGAGGGTGACGCAGGTATAAGGCCCGAGGTGGGAGAGCGTGGCGGTGGAGCGTCCGCAGGGGATCTCGCGGAGGGGCTGTTTCTGGATCTGCCGGACGGCCAGGGCTTCGATGCTGGAGGCGGTCAGGATGACCAGGTCAATCGCGGCACGCGGCATCGAGCCAACTCCCCAGTTCAGCGTTATCGGCCGGCGCGACGCCCATGACGTCTCGCCAGACTTTGGCGTTTTCCATACAGAAGTACACGCGCACATTTTCCCCACCCGCCTCTCGTATCCAATTGACCATCTTACGGTAGATCTGAATCCGAAGGGGTTGGGGATAGCGCATTTTTCCGTCACCGCTCGGGATGAACTCGCCGTAGGTGCAGCGATTCTTGGGGAAGCGGCGACGGATGGTCCGTTCCAGACCGGGGGTGTAGCGGAAACAGCCGAGGCTGATCCAGGCGATGTTTTGCGCGGAGACGGACTGGAAAACGCGGTTGATGGTGTCGCGATAGCCTTGTTCCCATCCGGGATAGTGGAAGATGGGGTCGAAGTGAAACGCGAGCCGGTATCCGGCCGCTTCGCAGCGGCGGGCGGCGGCGAAACGGTCGGCGAGGGGGGCGGCCTTGTGTTCTTCGTTGCGGGTGATTTCTTCGCTATTGAGTGACCAGGCGCAAACAGTTCGGCGTTGGTGATCGAGTTCGAGGAGGCTGTCGATATTAGTCGCCTTACTCTTGAGTTCGAGGATGGCGTTCGGGAAATCCCGCACCCATTCGACGAGGAGAGGGGCGTATCCGGTGAGAGGTTCGAGGGCGAGGCTGTCGGCGAATTCGCCGGTGCCGAGGCGGAAGAATCGGTCGGGCTGAGAGCGGATGGTCTGCGCGGCGGCGGCGAGGAAGGCGTCGGGGTTGGCCTGCACGACGAGGAGGGGGTTGGAGAAGTAGTCCTGCAGGATGCAGTAGGAGCAGTCGATGGGGCAGCCGGTTCCGAAGTTGAGGATCTGGTACTCGCAGCAGAGGTAGCCTTTCATGCCGGGACAAGGCTTGATGGCGTCCCCGCGGAAGTCGCCGAGCAGGAGGGCCTGTTTGCCGGGAGCGTGACCGCCTCGGCGGAGGTCGAAGCGGTCCAGGACGGACTGGGGATCGTCCACGTGTTCGACGCGGACATAGTCCCCGGCCCGGGACAGGACCCGGCGGGTGATCTGGGTATCGCGGACGCTTTTCTCGACGTAGATGGTCCGGATCGCGCCGATCATTCTTCTTCCTCGGCGGGAGAGGGGTTGAAGATTGCGTGCCAAGCATCGGGTTGGTTTTCGAGACTGGCGGACAGCTGAGTGACGGCCTTCCGGAGACCTTCGGGGTCGTGAATCTGGATCTCGATCCGGTATCGATCTCCCTCGAAATCGCGGGGCGGGTGGATGCGGATCTCGTCGGGGAGGGCGAGGGCGCGGGAGGTGTCGGCATACTGCTTGTTGAGGCGGGTGAGGATGGGGTAGCGGCGCTCGTGGAGGGCGGTGAGGAAGCGGC
>JABMPG010000005.1 GCA_013203855.1 bacterium | reverse complement strand
GTTCTGGGGGCGCAGGTTACTGGTCTTCGGGTTTCTCTTCGCGTACATCGTCCCGGCGGCCTTGCTAGGCGCGGAGTCTCTGTCCCGGCACTACATCGAGCCTTTCAAGACGAATCAGCAGGTTCGGATGGAGCAGGTCCGGGCCGACCTGAACGTGGCGCGGCAGGACCTCCTGCAGTTCAAGGACGGTTTCGAGATTTCGCGTCCCACCGAGAGTATTCAGAATCTGCGGGACCGGACTCTGGGAGTGATCTACAGCATTTCGCGCCTGGCCATGCAGGGGCTGAGCGCTTTTCTCCATTTCGTCCTGCTCGTGATGTTCGAACTTCTCATTCTGCCTTTTCTGACGGCACTGCTTCTGTATCTGGCGACGCGGCTGACGCTGGACACCCGATGGGAAGCCCGGCTTCCCGCCTTGAGGCCCCGACTCTGAACGAATCGCTATCTCCCGCGGCGCTGTCGCGCCTGTTCATCGCCTTCGTCATCTTCTTGGATGTTGCATCCATCCTCAATCTTCGCGCCTTCCCCAACTTGTTCAGAAAGGTCTCCTCATGAAGAAAAACTTCGTTTTCGACACCAATGTTCTGCTCACCGACCCCTATGCGATCCACAAGTTCGACGACAACAACGTGATCATCCCGATCACGGTGATCGAGGAGATCGACAAGTTCAAACGGGATCTGAACACCATTGGACGCAACGCCCGTGAAGCGGCGCGGCTGCTGGATGATTTCCGCACAAAGGGCAATCTTTCCAAGGGGGTTCCGCTGGCGGGCGGCGGCGTGGTTCGCGTGGTCACCGATCTAGGCAAGGAGCCGCCCCTGCCTTTTCCCACACTGGGCAAGACGGCGGACAGCCTGATTCTGGCAACCGCTCTCATGGTCAAGAAGCGCGAGGATCTGCCCTGCATTTTCGTCACCCGCGATATCAACCTGCGACTGAGGGCCGACGCCATCGGCCTGGTCGCTGAGAATTATCAGGAGCAGAACACGGCCTCGTCAGTGGAGGAGATCTACAGCGGCTGGCGTGAGATCCCGACTTCGCGTGAACAGATCGAGTCATTCCACGCCGACAAGTCGATGGACGCGGCCTCATTCGATCTCTTGGCCAATCAGTGCGTCACACTTGTGGACGAAGCGAACCCGAAGCACACCGGACTCGGACGGTTCCACCATTCTTCGGGGCTTTTGCGTCCTCTTCTCTACGAGAAAGAAGACATGTGGGGCATTACGGCGCGCAACCGGGAACAGCATTTCGCCATCGAGGTCCTGCTGGACGATTCGATCCAGGTGGTGACGCTGGCAGGGAAGGCCGGCACGGGCAAGACGCTTCTGGCCATCGCCGCAGGCCTGCGCAAGGTGGCCGATGAGGGAGCCTATTCGAAGCTGGTCGTGGCACGTCCGGTGATGCCCTTGGGCAAGGAAATCGGGTTTCTTCCGGGCGAGGTGGGAGAGAAGTTGCGGCCCTGGATGGAGCCGATCTTCGACAACCTGGAGTTTATCATGGGGATGGGCGGGCGCAAACCTCACGCGGAGACAGGCTATCCCGATCGCGCCGCGAAGGGGAAGAAGTCGAAACCAGCAAACGCGGAGAACGTGCAGCAGCTGATCGACATGGGAATTCTGGACGTTCAGGCCCTGACCTATATCCGCGGCCGGAGCATGCCGGGGCAGTTCCTGATCATCGACGAGGCGCAGAACCTGACGGCGCATGAGGTGAAGACAATCATCACCCGGGCGGGCGAGGGCACCAAAGTCATCCTGACCGGCGACCCGTATCAGATCGACAACCCATTCCTGGACGCGACGACGAACGGCCTGACGATCGTCGTAGAGCGGTTCAAAGGCCACGACATAGCTGGGCACATGACCTTGACCAAGGGAGAGCGGTCTGCGCTGGCTGAACTGGCGACGAATCTGCTCTAACAGCCCGCCCTGACGGCGTCGTTTCGACCTGCCAGCAGAACGTAGCCCTGCGCGGGAATGAGTATCCGAACTGTGCGACGGAAATTCGTATCGACCCGGACAGCGTCAAGGACCTCACCGGGGAATAGGCGAGCGTTCTCCTCTGGCGGAGCTGGGCGGGGATCTGCCTGAACAGAGCCTTCTGAAGATGAGCATTTTCGGACACGCGGACGCCCTGCGATTCGCGAAGGAGACATGTCATGAGCATTTCAAATC
>JABMPG010000500.1 GCA_013203855.1 bacterium | reverse complement strand
GGGGGGGGGGACGGGCCGGATCGATGTTTACGGGCGACATGTAGAGGCGCAGGTGGGGCGTGACAGACTTGAGGTAGAACCGCACGATCCCGCGGGCCTTCCGGAACGCGACTGAAATCCACGGTGTGTATTCGCGCAGGGGGAGGGCGTGTCTGCTCTTGCCGAGTATCAGCGTCGCGCCGGTTTCGTTGGGTTTGATTCGGATGGGGATCCGCATCTCGCCATCGGCCGAGTTTGGATCGGCGGGGCCAGCGATCCAGGTGTCGACCTGCCCGTCCCGGAGTTCGAGGGGCAGGCTGTAGCCGCCGGTGAAGCGGGCCTGTTCTTCGGGATCGCTCGTGTAATAGGTAAAGGAGCCTTGGGTGCCCTTGAGGTCGGGAACGGTCATGGCCGAGAGGGACACGCCGCGGAACTTCTCCGGGGGGAAGGTGATAGGCACGCGCAGGACCGTGCTGAAGATGCCATGTTCGCCGAGGGTGTGCCAGAAGGGCCGACTCTTGCGCAGAAGTTGCAGGCTGGGGCGGCGAAGAGGGATCCGGATGGGGCCAAGCGAGAGAGTGCGGCTGACGGTCTCGATCCGGGCGGAGGAATCTTCGGGGAGGTAGTTCTTCCGGTTGGGCTTGAGGAAGTCGAAGATGCGGTGGCGGCCGGGATTGCAGCCGGTCTGGAAGGAGGACCAGGCGACGGGGGACATGGCGGGGAAGGTTGTCCGGAGACGCGAGAACGTTCCCTGTTTGCGCAGGCCGGCGAGATTAGGGAGCAGTCCCTCGTCCATCCATTTTTCGGCGAGGTCAGGATCGAGTCCGTCGAGGCCGAGAATGACGACCTGCCGCACGCGGGCCTTGGCAAGGGCGCGGCGGCCCCGGAAGGACCGAATGATCCATCGGATCGGCCAGGTGAGCAGGGCGATGAGGGCCAGGAAGAAGGTGAGGAGGAGGATGAAGAACGACGAAACGAAGACGAAACCGGCTCCAGGGCCGATATATGCGTGGGCCACCGCAGGGAGAGCTGTCAGGAAGACTGTCGTCGTGCCGGCGAGTCGAAGGAGATGTCGGCTCGAATCCTTCATGGCAGCCTCAGGAAACTCTCGAGACGCGGGGCCAGTTCCACGATGTTCAGGGGTGTTTCCGACTCCCGTTCCAAGGGCCGTGCCGACCAGAAAAAGGCGTCGTCCCAGGTATGCATGCCCTGCAGGTCGGTCTTGGTGAATACTTCCGTCGCGTCGAGACGGCCCTTGACGTCGAAACCGGGGTAGGGGAGGACGACGAGATCGGGGCCGTGGGCGGCCTGAAACCCGTGATAGATCTGTTCCCGGCGAAAGACCTCGCGGACGACCGGCCGGTTGTCGTGGGTGAGTCTCAGGAGGTCGTCGGCCAGGCGGTTCGCAAGGTCGGTGATCTCGCGGGGATCGACGGAGCCATCCTGAAAGCGATCGGTGCGGTTGAGGTAGATGCGTCCGGGATCGAGAGCGAAGGCGAGGGTTTCGGGCGGGAGTTTCGCGAGGGTGATGTCCGCCGGAGGAAGGCCTTCCGGAAAGACCAGGTAATTGTTCTCGCGAAGCCAGAGGTTGAGGTTGAATTCCCAGTGAATGCTGGTGAATCCGTGGTCCGACAGGAGGAAGAGGCCTTCGAAGTCCTCGGGGGAGTTGCCCTTGCGTCCGATTTTCTTGAGAAAGCGTTCGGTTATCTCCCCGATAAGCTCGTCCACACGCTGGTAGTAGTTTATGGACTGGAGATGGAGCGGGTGATCCCGATTCTCGATGGCTTGCCAGAGATAGTGCTGGAGGCGGTCGGTGCCGGTTATGACGATCTGGAAATAGTCCCATTCCTCGTTCCAGAGCAGGTCCATGGCCTGGCGCCTGCCGTCGAGGGTGCTGTTGAGGGCCTGGAACAGGTATTCGGGATCGGTTCGCGCGCGGCGGGTGTCGAGGTCGAGCTCGTAGTTCCGCTTCTTGAGTTCGGGGAAGTAGCGGGCAGGAAAGCAGGCCTTGCGGAGTTCCAATGCGACGAATCCAGAGACAAGAATGCCGGGGATGGGGCGGGCGGGATAGGTGGCGGGCTGGTTGATGACGATGGAGCGTTTGCCGTTCTGGCCCAGGCGGTCCCACAGGGTGGGGGCCTGGACATCACGGAAGGAGGGAAAGCGGGTTTCCTTGCTCTTTTCTTTGAGATCGATGAACCCGAAGACGCCATGCTCTCCGGGGTCGGTTCCGGTCATGAAGGTGGTCCAGCTTACGGCAGAGATCTCGGGCAGACTGACCCGCATGGGCTCGAGGCTGCCGATCTGGATCAGGCGCGCGAGGTTGGGCATGGCGCCGCCCTCAGCTAGCCGACGCACCAAGCTGCAGGGCACACCGTCCAATCCGATGACACATACTCTTTTCCGGGATTTTCGCAGAAAGGACAACACGAAGAGGGGTTAACCTTCGATCTTGAAATCCTGATAGTAGATCTGGCGGATGGCCTTGTGCTCAAGTTTGCTTTTGGCTACTTCGATCAGCGCTTCCCGGATCTTGAGGCGTCCGGCCAGGGATCCAGCGGTTTTCGCGTCGAACCCGGAGATCGTATCGAGAAACGCGTCTCGCAGGTGGTCTTCTCTCTCCTGCACCTCCGCGTATGTTTCCTCGTCGGCACATTCGACTACGATGGAAATCTGGGCGGATTGCAGGCCCCCGTTT
>JABMPG010000499.1 GCA_013203855.1 bacterium | reverse complement strand
CGGGTCTCGTGGTCCATGATGCGCTCGCCGCCGAGAAATGGCAGGAACGCCTTCCGATCCTTCTCGTCGCTGACACCCTTCAGGCGCTGGGAGACTTCGCCGCAGCATGGAGAACGAAATGTCCCGCCCGGCGCATTGCCGTCGTGGGGAGTTCGGGGAAGACCACGACGAAAGAGATGCTCGCTTGCATCTTGCGTCATGCCGAGGGTAAGCAGAAAGTGCTCGCGACCCAAGGAAACCTCAACAACCTTATCGGCCTCCCGCAGACGCTTTTGCGGCTCGAGCCGACGAACGACTGGGCGGTGCTGGAACTGGGAATGAACCTGCCCGGAGAACTTCGCCGACTCACCCAAATCGCCCGACCCGACATGTTGCTCCTTCTCAACGTCGGCATCGCCCACATCGGCATGTTTAACTCCCTCAAGGATCTGATCCTGGCCAAGGCGGATTCCGTTCGCGGGCTGGCCGAGGACGTGCCGATCATTTACGACGCGGACAGCGCCAACACGCGGACCATCATCCAGCGATGGGCCGGAAAGCGGCCTCTGGCCTCTTTTTCCCTCGAAAATGCGGGCGACGTCCGAGGCGAGAACATCCGCGTTCAACCCCGCGAAGGTTATCGATTCGATCTTCTCCTCGGAGATTGCGCCTGCGAAGTGCTTCTGCCGATTTTCGGCCGCTACAACGTCCGCAACGCCGTCGCCGCGGCGGCCGTAGCGTGGAAAATGCGCATCGAACCGACGCGTATCGTCGAAGCGCTGGCGACCTTTGAGCCCTGTTCCATGCGCTCCGAAATCCGCCGAATCAACAATGTGACGTTCGTCGTGGATTGCTACAACGCCAATCCAGATTCCATGGGCTCGGCACTCCAGTCCTTGGAGGAATGGCGGACGGAAGGGAGCCGAACCGTCCTGATTCTGGGGCAGATGCTGGAACTGGGGGATCAGTCCGAAGCAGCCCACGGCGAGATTCTTCAACTCGTGAAAAAACAGAACGTAGGCAAGGTCCTTCTGTACGGGGAGGCGTTCCGCCAGGCAGTCGCGAAGGGGTTTTCCGGAGATCGGTTGTTCTCCTTTTGCGAAACTCACGAGGAAATCGCCGAAAATCTTCATGGAGAGTTGGAGGCGGGCGACCTGGTCTTCGTGAAAGGTTCCCGCGGATGCAAGTTAGAGAAGGTTCTGGAATTGCCGAATCAGATGATGGCCTGAAAAGGGCCCAAGGAAGACTGAATGTTCTACGAACTCCTGAAATATCTTTTCCCGCAGTTGGCATTGGAGACTCCGTTGCAGGTCTTCGGCTATATCACGGTCCGCGCGGGGTGCGCGCTGGGTTTTGCCTTCATTGTGAGCCTGCTGTTGGGGCCCTTGACGATCCGGCGACTCAAGGCATTGAAACTCGGCCAGCAGGTGCGGCAGTTCAAGACGGCCGAGACGGCGCAGTTCAATATCCATCAGCACAAGGCCGGAACCCCGACCATGGGCGGGATTCTCATCATCGTCGCCACGCTGTCGGCGGCCCTTCTGTTCTGCCGCCTGGACAATTCGTACGTCTGGCTAGTGTCGGGCATCATGCTTGTTACCGGCGCGCTCGGATTCGCGGATGACTTCAAAAAGATCGCCCGGCACAATCACAAGGGAGTTTCGGCCAAGGGAAAACTGGCCGTGCAGATTCTCGTCGGCTGTGCCCTCGGCGCTTTTCTGTATTTCACCGATTCCCACACCTCCTACGCCATCGTGACCACGGAGGGTGGCGAAACCGTTTCGCGAACGGTGGCGGGGGATACTCACCTGCTGGCGCCATTTTTCAAGACGATCTACCCCTCAATGGGACTTTTCTTCATTATCTGGGCCGCCTTTGTGCTCACGGCGACTTCGAACGCAGTTAACTTGACGGACGGACTGGACGGACTGGCGATCGGCGCCACAATCACCGTATCCCTTCCCTACCTCGTCATCGCCTACCTCGTGAGCCGGTTCGACTACGCCGGCTACCTCTTCGTGGCCCACGTGCCCCAGACCGGGGAATTGGCGGTCTTCCTTTCGGCGCTGATCGGCGCGGGGATGGGCTTTCTGTGGTTCAACGCCCACCCCGCTCAGATGTTCATGGGAGACACCGGGTCCTTGTCACTGGGCGCCGTGATCGGAACGATTGCCCTCTTGTGCAAACACGAGATTCTACTCGTTCTGATCGGAGGCATCTTCGTAATCGAGGCGCTGTCCGTGGTGGTTCAGGTGGCCAGCTACAAGACACGGGGCAAGCGCGTTCTCCTGATGTCTCCACTTCACAATCATTTCGTGAAGATGGGCATCCACGAGTCGAAGATTATCGCCCGTTTCACCATTGTGGCGACCCTGCTGGCGCTGGCCGGGCTAAGCACGCTGAAACTGAGGTGACAAAATGATGAACAACAGCTCAGACCTTCTGGATCACGACGATTTTCTCGTCTTCGGCGCCGCTCGCAGCGGTCTCGCCGCCGCAAACCTGCTGCTTTCGCGGGGCAAGCGCGTGGTCGTCTATGACGAGGCCGATCCGTCCCGCCTGCAAGCGGCCCGAAAGCAGCTGGACGAATGGGGCGTTCCGCTGGTGTCAAAACTGGATCTGGACACGTTCCCGATGCTGGAGATGGAGGATTCCGACGGCGCAATGAACCCCTGGAACTTTCAGGTTCTGGTTCTCAGCCCCGGCATCCCGGCCACTCATCCTCTCGTGCAACTGGCGGAGGAGACGGGGTGCGTCGTGCGTTCGGAAATCGAGGTGGGCTACCTGGCATGCCCGGCCCCGTTCGCGGCAATCACGGGAACGAACGGCAAGACGACGGTCACGCACCTACTTTCCCATCTCTTCACCCACGCGGGATGGTTCGCTCCCCTGGCCGGAAACGTGGGCAATGCCCTGTGCGGGGTGGTTCAGGATCCGCGACTGCGCGAGGATAACGCGGTTGTCGTGTGCGAGGTGAGCAGTTTTCAACTCGAGTCGATCGAGCACTTCCGCCCCCGCACGGCCTGCGTGCTGAACATCACCCCGGACCATCTCGACCGGTATCCTTCCATGCAGCATTACGTCGAGGCCAAATACAGCGTGACCGAGAATCAGCTTTCCGGGGATCATCTGATCCTGAACAATGATGACCCCTATTGCCTGAGTTTCGAGCCCCGCACCGCCGCCAAGCTCTGGAAGTTCTCGGTGCGCGGGCCCGTAAGCCGTGGCGCTTTTCTACAGGGAGACACGCTTTTTCTCGCCACCGACAAAGCCGAGCCGATGGCGCTACTCGAACGGAAGTCGATTCCTCTACCGGGACTCCACAACGTCCAGAACGTCCTCGCGGCGCTGGCCATGGGGGCGTCGATGGGCTTGGCCCCCCGCGCTATGGCCGAGGCGGTTCAGGCATTCCAGGCGGTGCCACACCGGATTGAGTGGATTGCGACGATCGACGGCGTGGACTACTACAACGATTCAAAGGCGACCAATCTGGACTCGCTCGAAAAAGCTCTGGAGAGTTTCGAGCGCCCCATTGTTCTCATCGCTGGAGGGCGTGACAAAGGAGCCCCGTGGACCCGCCTGAACGACATAATCTCAAAGAAGGTGCGGGCGCTGGTATTGATCGGGGAGGCCGCGCCCATCGGCCGGACCGCATGGGCGGAACGTGTGGAGGTCTGCCTGGAAGCACAAGACATGGAAAAGGCCGTGGGGGAAGCGCGACACCTGGCACGGCCAGGAGATATCATTCTCCTGTCGCCTGCGTGCGCCAGTTACGACATGTATCAGAGTTTCGAACAACGCGGCGATGATTTCCGCCAGGTGGTGAAGCAGATAGAGAAGAAGGAGTCTCTATGAACGGCCCATCCCAAGGCACGGATTTCCATGGCCCTGAAAGGTCGGAGGTGCAAAGCCCTGGGGAAAGACGCCCCCTGCTTAACCTGCCCTGTAAGTGCGCGGGAACCCCAACGCCCCTCAGCGGCAGTGCCAGAAACATCAGATCGAAAGGATTCGTTCAGCAACAATTGCCCAGGCATGACATGATGCTCGGGACTCATCCATGAAACCATTCCGCATCTTCAACTGTCCCTTCCGGATCTTTCTCCTGACCCTGTTCATCGCGTCGGTCGGAGTGATCATGGTCTACAGCTCGAGCGGCTCTTACGCCTCGGGACAACGGCGGCGGGCGGTCGCCCGGGTTCAGGGCGCGGAGGCGTTACAGGAGGATCATCAGTATCACAACCCGCGCTATGTGACGCGGCAGATTCTCTGGTTGGCGCTGGGTTTGTGCGGCATGTTCGCCGCTTACTCCGTCGACTACCGGCGTCTCAAGGACGCAGGCCCCTGGCTGCTCCTCGTCAGCCTGATCATGCTCCTGCTAGTGTATGTGCCCGGGATCGGAGTACGCATCAACGATCACAACCGATGGATCGGATTTGCGGGCTTCACGCTTCAGCCCTCGGAAATCGCCAAACTGGCCCTGATCATCTACATGGCTCGCATGCTCACCGATCACCATGACAAGATCACCACCAGTTTCCTCCACGGGGTGGCGCCAGCCCTGACACTGACCGGCGTTTTCGCCCTCGCCATCATCGCCGAGCCCGACATCGGGGCCGCCGCCGTCCTTTCCGCCATCATCTTTGTCATGTGGTTCATCGGCGGCATGCGCATCCTGCACCTGTCCGGGCTCGTCAGCGCCACCATCCCCGCCTTCATCTACGTCGTCCTCATGTTTCCCGACCGGGTCGCCCGAGTAGTCGCATTCATCAACCCGACGCCCGAAACGTCCATGGGCAAGGGCTACCAGTTGCTCCAGTCGCTGATCGCGGTCGGATCGGGCGGAATCCAGGGAATCGGCCTCGGCAACAGCATGCAGAAGTACTTCCTCACCGAACAGTTTTCCGATTTCATCTTTGCCATCATCTGCGAGGAACTCGGACTCATCGGCGCGGGACTCCTGGTACTCTGCTTCCTCCTCCTCATCCTCGAGGGCTGGAGGGTAGCCCTGCGAGCGCCGGATTTCTACTCGACTCTCCTGGCGGCCGGCATCACCCTCATGCTCGCCATCAGCGTGACATTGAACCTCATGGTCGTTCTCGGCCTGGCCCCAACCAAGGGACTGGCGCTCCCGCTGCTCAGCTATGGCGGAACCAACATGCTTGTGACGTTGACATCGATGGGCATCCTCATGAATATAGGGAAGTACGTGGAACGCCAGAAAGAAATGGGCGTGCCCTCCAAGGGCGGAGCCAGGGCCTCAGACCGCGTGCGCAAGTCGAAACGTCCGCCGCGCAGGACGCGGAAATGGTATGAGCAAGAGATTGCTTGACAAGGAGAACAGGTGAAACGTTCGGGCCGGGAAAAGAGCATCGTGAAGGTGGCCATCGTGGCCGGAGGAACAGGCGGGCACATCATGCCGGCCCTCGCCCTGGCCGAAGCCCTGGCCAATATCGGCCGGCCCGTCGCCGTTGATTTCATCTGCGGAAGTCGACCCGTCGAATTGGAAATCTTCGTGCAGGCCGGCGTGAAGCCGACCGTTTTCCCAGTCGGGTCATCAGTCTCGACGGGCTGGACCGGCCGGCTGGCCCGGCCGCTGGGCCTTTTCTACAGCTTTCTCAAGTCGCTCCTCAAGATCCGCCGGTACGATGTCGTGGTCGGAATGGGGGGCTATATCACGGCCCCGGTCCTCTCGGCCGCATCAACGCTACGCATCCCGATCGTTCTCCATGATTCGAACACGATCCTTGGCAAGGTGAACAGGATCATGGCCCGGCGAGCAAAAGTCGTCGCGTGCGGGCTTCCACTGGCGCAGGTTCCCGACAAGGTGCCGGCCAACCGGATACGGGAAGTAGGCACCCCGGTCCGACGCGAAATACTGAAGGGCGATCCGGACGAAGCGGCGCGGGAGATGTACCTGAGGACGGACGCCTTCACGATTCTGATTTCCGGGGGGAGCCTGGGCGCTCCGGCCCTGAACACGCTCATGGCTCGGACCCTGGGCGAACTGAGCCGGATCTGGCCCGAGAAACCCGGCTTGCAGGTCATTTGGTCCACAGGCGCGCGGCATTTTCAGGACGTGCGAAAACTACTGGACGACCAGCCACTGAAAGGCCAGATATGGGTCGCACCCAATATCGAGCGGATGGACCACGCCTACTCGCTGGCCGACCTGTACGTGGGACGGGCGGGGGGCAGCTCCCTCGCCGAGGTCCTTCTCTGCAACCTGCCTGCGATTCTCTTTCCCTTGCCAATCGCCGCCGACCAACACCAGCGGCACAATGCCCATGCCCTGGCCCGTCACAAGGCGGCGCTGGTCTTCGATGAGGAACGCATCGCTCCCGCCGAACTCGCGGAACAGATCGTGGGACTCGTGCGCCAACCCTCAAAGTTAAGCGAGATGGCCCAGGCGGCCCGCCATCTGTCGCGACCGGACGCCGCCCGCGATCTTGCCCGCCTGGTGATCGAGGCGGCCGAAGGAGAAGTTTGACTTCCCCGAGAGCCGAGGCCATGCCGTTTCCCTGGTTTCCCAGACGCAACCCAAAACTCTCCCGACCCCCCAAGACGCGCTCGCGCTTCGCTCGGCGGATTCGGCAGATGTTCGCGTGGTTCGCCCTTCTCGTCCTGCTCACCGCTGGCGCAACGGGGCTGGCGTTCGTAGGCATCGCTTTTCACCGTTTTCTCTTCGAGTCCGGCTACTTCGCGCTCGAGGCCGTCTTCATCCACTTCGACGGCTGGGAAAGAACAGGCGACGAGATCCAGATCGAGTCACAAATCCGCCGGGAACTGAGGCGAAGGGACCTGGACGACGGAAACATGCTGCGCCTGGATATCGACTCTCTGTCCCAGGTCGTGTCCACCCATCCGAAAGTCGAAGCGGCGACAGTCCGCAAGGTCTATCCCTCGCTGGTTACCATCGATATCCTTCAGAGAAAGACGGCCGCTCTTGTGCTCCAGGACGGCATCCTGGCCATCGACAAGAAGGGCAATGTGCTGGAGAGAATCACCACCAGAGACACCAAATCGTTAGAGTATCCTTACATAACAGGTTTGGATACGGCACGGGTGGAACCGGGGGCTCGAATCGAAAGTGAAAGCTTGACAAAGACCCTGCGGTTGCTATTATCGCTACGGGATGAGGACCATCCTTTATTCTCGAAAATCTCCGAAGTCCACACCGATAAGGACGGTTATCTGACCGTCTACCTGAAAGGAGGAACCGAGATCCTTTTTGGATCCGGGGACCCGATCCGGAAAATGCCCCACCTTGAGACTTTTATTGAGGAAATGGGGCAGCCGGAGGACTTCGATCCGGAAGATCCGGATCAGGTCGAACAGGTCTTCTTGTCCGGCCGCATAACGGGCTTCAACTGCCGGGCGGCCTACCAGCGCATTGATGATGAAATCGAGTGGTTCGACGAGTGGGAAGAGACAAACAAGTTGCCGACAATAGTGG
>JABMPG010000498.1 GCA_013203855.1 bacterium | reverse complement strand
CTCGCATACCTCGCGCGAACCTTAGTGGACGGTCTCTTTCCCAGGTGGCGCACTGTCATCCCGGGCAATCACTTCCTCCACCGCCTCGACGAACCGGCGAATGTCTCTCGATGAATGGTGGGAGATCGAAAGGACGAGTCGTCGGCCGTCGTTCATCCGGAAGAAGAGCTTGCAGAAAGGGAGCCAGTCGGAAAGAAGGCGGCTCTTCTTCAGGTCGATCTCCCGGACCGGCACGGTCCCCCGGCGCTTCTCCACGGAATCCTTCGGTTCCACCGGGCCACGAACGGTGCCGTCGCTCAGACCCAGGTCGTACATACGAGGGAAGGGCATTCCCTGCGGAATCGGCCACAGAATCAAGCTCAGAAGCGTGAGCGGAATCAGGAGCCGCATGTGCCAGGGGAGGCCCTGATAGACCGTCTGCAGCTGCGGACTCCGATAGAACGCAGCCAGGAGCAGTGCCAACAGGAAACAGCCACAGACCGCCACTCCCCAGCGCAGCATGATCGGCCATCGCCATGGCCGAGCCCGGAGCACCAGGGCCTCTTGCGCGGGAAAATCGGGTCCGGTGGCAGGCCGGAGTGCGGAAACTCTCTCCTCCACCGCTTGGATTAATTGCTCCAGATCGGCGCGGGAGTGATGGACCGGCGATAGCACGATCCGCCGCCCGTCGTCCAGAAGCAGATAGCGGCTCGAAAAGGGCCAGCAGACAAAGCCCAACGTCCGCCTCTCGGCCAGGTTGATCCCTATAAGAGGGACCTCCTCGGTCCGCCATCTCGCATTCGCAGGCAACAGACCTTCCACGACCGGTCCCTCGAGACTGCCTGCCGAGAGGTGGAGATCGAACCTCCGGGTCGCGAAGGGGTTCTCCCAAATGTTGTTGATTATCAAGACCGCTACGACGATGGTGGGGAGGTACAGAGGATCGATCAAGACCCCCAGTAGTGAGATCGGGAACAGAATCCCCAACAGGATCAGCACCATGCAAGTCGTCCTCGACCACTTCGCCCGAAGATGAATCGTTTCCATCATCCTCTCCCTTCAGTTCCCTGTCGCGTCGGCTCCATCCGCGCACGCCTCCCGAGCGATCGCTTCCTTAACCGCGTCGACGAAACGGCGGAGGTCTTTTCGCGGGTAATAGGCTGGGTGCGGAGAAATCTTGCGTCCGTCCTTCAAGCGTAGCAAAGGAGGGCGCCAGAACCTTAAACCACCAGCGCAGAGACTGCTTCTCCTCAAGTCGACGTCGCGGATTCTGAACGTCCCGATCTCCTGAAGGTTGACTCCTGTTTGAATGAGATCGAACGCCGTCACTGTTCCATCGGTCGGATCAAAAGCATACTCCCGGGCAGGAACGCGGAGAATCATCGGGACAGCGCAGAGATAATAGATGATGAGAACAAGCCAGAAGTTCGCCACAAAAACCTGCCACGCTCTTCCCGGACCTTCCGAAAAAGAGAAGCAGACGAGGAGGATGACCGCCAACAGGGTCATAGTCACACAATGCGACAGGTAGGCGCGCAATCGGCTGGGCCGGAGATGAATCGTTTCCATCGGTTCCCCTCTTTTGAGAAAGCCGACCGTGATTCCAACTTATCACATCCCGAGTTTGTTTATCCGGCAAAATCAGACGAGTGACAAGGAGAATCTGCCGGGGAGGCGGCGTCAATCTCGTATGGGGTGATGATAATACAGCGTTCTCGCGTATATCCCCCGCCGCGCCGCCCTGAAGACCGCCACGTAAGGCACGATCCGGCCCGCCGGAACGCACGGAATCGCGAGTGAAAAACCACTCTCGACACGATGGGCCGGAGCTCATGCCGGGTTCCGCCTCTTCTTTTTCCGGCGCGATTGGACCGCAGAAGTCTTGACATCGCGCCGAATCTGCTCTAAAGTTTTGGCCTGTTCCCGCGCGGAAAGGCCCAGTGCCCTCTGCGCCGGGGGCTTTCTGTGGCGAGGTAGCTCAGCTGGTGAGAGCGGTGGATTCATAACCCACAGGTCGGCGGTTCAAATCCGCCTCTCGCTACCATTGATTTCCAAGGACTTCGGAGACACCCTCTCCGGAGTCCTTTTTCTTTTCACACCCAATGCCTTGGGTGTGATTGGACCGCGTCGACTTAGCGTGCAGACCGGCCGGCGCCCTTTCAGAGGCGTTGGCTTGTCCACGTGAAACCCGTTCTCTTTGAGTGGAGGGGCATACTCCCCGCAAAGGCCGGAAAGACATATAAGAAAGTCCCGCCGCGCCTATGGT
>JABMPG010000497.1 GCA_013203855.1 bacterium | reverse complement strand
TTTTCGACGGCCTCGAAGTCCTCATCGACGGCGACCAGATCATCCTCCGGGAGGACCTGCACCCCGCCGAGAAGGCTTCTCAACTCGTCATCAGTTCCCAGCGGGGATGCCCCTTCCACTGCACCTATTGCCTTCACGGGGTCATCCGCGAGATGTACAAGGGCCAGAAGTACCTCCGCCGCAAGAGCGTGGACAAGTTCCTCGACGAGATCGAATACCGTCTCAAGGACCACCGACTCGACGAGCTGGTCTTCTGGGACGACGTTTTTTTCATGCACCCGTCGTGGATCGAAGAGTTCTGCGAGAAATACCCCAAACGGATTGGCCTGCCCTGGGGAGGCAACTGCCATCCCCTCCTGACCTCACGGGATATCCTCGAAAGGGTCAAGGGGGCGGGCTGCACCTTCATGACCATCGGGATTCAGTCTGGCAGCGAATACATCGCTCGCGACATTTATCAGCGCAACGTCACGAACGAGCAGCATCTCGCCTTCGGCCGGGATCTGCGCGAGACGGGGCATGACCGGCTCGTCTATGATCTCCTGTCGCACTGTCCCTTCGAACGCGAGGAGGACCTGCGGGCGACGGTGAACCTTCTGGCTCAACTGCCCAAGGCGCTCAAGGTCACCGTCAAGCACCTCGTCCTTTTCCCCTTCACCACCATTACCAAACTGGATTACCCGAAGATCAACCTCCCCGACCGCCTCTACCATTTCTACGAGATGCTCTACCTTTTGGCGGAACAGCCCGGCTTCGACCCGCGCCTGCTGCCCGCCCTCATGGACGGACCCGGCCTGCGCGAAAATCCCGATCTCATCGAAGAACTGGTCCGCCAGCTCGCGAGCTCGACCGAAGAAAACGGATCGGGAAAAGCCGACGCCGAAAAAGAGGCCCTCGCACAAAGAGTCCGCGACCTCGAAAATCAAATGCCCTGGGGCATCCACCGCGCCGGCAAACACTTCCTCAAACAGATCGCGAACCGCCTCCAGCGGCGATAGAAGAGAGTTCAAGGTTCAGGATCCAGAGTCCGCCCCGATCCTTGCTTCCATCTCCAAATTTCGAGTTCTACCCCTCAACTGAAGGTTTCGTATCCGGACGCGATTCTGGTACAATGGCTCTCTTGTCTGACTATTCCGCCAAAAGGGCGCGATTACCCAGGCTTCGCTTCCCCGGAAGGTTGAATGAATCCCGCGAAAACCAAATCTCCTGACGGCCGAAAACCCGGCCCTTCCCGAACTCCCGAGAAGGACGCTCCCATACGCCTCCAACACGAGGTCGACCTGCCCCTTTCCGAGATTCTGGGGCCAGAGGTCGAACGTTTCACTGACGTCGAACGAGACTGGCTGGCCAAGGCTTATGAACTGGCCCGGGACTCCCACCTCGACATCAAGCGTCTCTCGGGAGAGCCCTACATCGTCCATCCCATCGCCGTGGCCCATTTGCTGATCGAGATGGGGATGGACTGGAGCGCGATCTGCGCCGGGCTGCTGCACGACACGATCGAAGACACCCAGGTCACCTACGAGGACCTCAAGCGTCAGTTTCCCGACCCGGTGGCCGATCTGGTGCAGGGCGTGACGAAGATTTCCTCCCTGAGTTTTCGTTCCACCCACGAGGAACAGGTGGAGAACCTTCGCAAGATGATCGTGGCCATGGCTCAGGACATCCGGGTCATCCTGATCAAACTGGCCGACCGCCTTCACAACATGCAGACCCTTCAATACCTTCCCGTGGCCAAGCAGCGCCGGATCGCCCGTTCCACCATGGAGATCTACGCTCCTTTGGCGCATCGGCTCGGTATCTACCGCATCAAGTCCACCCTCGAAGACCTGGCCATGCGCTATCTCTATCCGGCTGCCTACCGCCGGATGCGCGAACAGATTGCGGCGAAGAAGGCCGACCGCGAAATGCACATCGAGGAATCCATCGAGTTCCTCCAGGAGCACCTGCGTGAGCAAGACATCGAAGCCAAGGTCACGGGGCGCTCCAAGCACTTCTGGAGCATCTATCAGAAAATGCGCAACCAGAAACTCTCGCTCGAGGAGATTTACGATCTCAACGCCCTGCGGGTGATCTGCAACACGCGAACCGAATGCTACGAAATCGTCGGCGTCATTCATTCTGTTTGGAAACCGGTTCCCGAGCACTTCTCCGACTATATCGCCATGCCGAAGGCGAACATGTACCAGTCCATTCACACCAAGGTGATCGGGTTGAAGGGGCACCTGACCGAGATCCAGGTGCGAACCTGGGACATGCACCGGGTGGCCGAGGAAGGCATCGCGGCCCATTGGCGCTATAAGGAAGGGCGGAAGAGCGCGACCGATTTTGAAAAGCGCCTGACATGGGTGCGTCAGATGGTGGATTGGGTCACCGATGCCAACGATCCGGACAGCCTTCTCTCAGACCTCAAGGAAGACGTCTTCGGCGACAAAGTTTACTGTTTTACCCCCAAGGGCGACGTTCTGGAAATCGCCAGAGGTTCGACGATTCTCGACTTTGCCTACCGCATCCACACCGATCTCGGACATCGGTGCGCCGGGGGGAAGATCAACCATAAGTTTGTGCCGCTCCGGACCGAACTAAAGATGGGCGATCTTGTGGAGATCCTCAGTTCGAAAACGCCCCATCCTTCCCCGAACTGGCTCAAGATCGTCACCACGCCCCGGGCCCGGTCCAAGATCC
>JABMPG010000056.1 GCA_013203855.1 bacterium | reverse complement strand
GACTCGGTGGAGGCAGAGGCACCAGAATCGGACGCGCAACGGAGCGGGGAGTTCGGGATCCAGGGACAACCTCATGCGGCGCTTTTCCTGATTCCAGAGGACGGGTCGGAGCCGAGCTTCGTCCGAGGCAGGGACGCGGAGGGCGTTTTGACGATCAACTCGCCGCCCGGTCGCTACGTGAGCGGACTGGAAGTGGTCGACCTACAAGGCAAGCAGGCATGGCGCGCACGTCAGGGTGTGGCCCAACTCCCGCTGGCGCCTGGTCGCCTCGACGTGTCTGACCTCCTGATCCTGAAGGAAGGCACACCCCTGCCGGGGAGCCTTGAGGAAGCAATGCTGCACGTGCGCCCGGGCGTGCGAATCCGGAGGGGAGAGCGATTCCCGGTCGTCTGGGAGGCCTATGGGCTGCGGGTCGATGAACCGGTGCGGGTGACGCTCGGTTTCACCCGCGGGCGACCAGGCTTCCTCACACGCGTCGGCGAATTCCTTGGTGTGATCGAGCCGGATCGCCCCGTGGAAGTGATCTTCGAGGACCGGGGCCCGGATTCGGTGCAGACCGTGTTCCGGTCCATCGAGTTTCGGCTGCCGGACCTCGATCCCGGCGAATACACGCTCCACCTCAGACTGGAGTTGGCCGGAAGCGAGCCGGTCGTGACGAGCCGACCGATCATCGTGGAGTGAGCGATTCGATTTCCGCAGGGCGATCCGGCCGGTGCGGCATAACGCTTATGGAGTCCTTCCTTAACTGGAGCAGCGACTCGCCGGGAGGTTTGTAACGAGACTCAGCTGGCGAACAAAATCCTCAACACCATGACCTGCCTCGGCATGCCAGACAGTTCCCGAGTGGCCTGAGCCCGCCCGGGGGCGGAGGGATTCGTCTTCCGCATTGAGCCATGCAACAACGCCTCGTCCTATCACGGAAGTTTACTGGCGGCCTGATACACAAAGCTTGAACTATGGTATCCCGACGGACGCCACGTCTGCCCGGGACCGGGTGGGAACCCCTCAGGTCCCTGTGGCGTCATCGAACTACCCCCAGAGCACATCTCGGGAACCCCCGACAGGAGCCTGTTCTTATGAAGTCGAGATTGCATTATGTCCTGATCATGGCCGGCGTGATCGGCCTCTCCGCCTGCGCGGAGGGGAGCCGAGATCTGCTCGTCCCGACGGACTCCGAAGAAGTCATGATGGACCTGCCCGTCGTGGACGGGATGGTTTTCACGCCCTCGGGGCCCGTGTTCTCCCTGGAGGAATGGGGGATGATGGAATCCCTGGCGAGACAGGTTTACCTGATCTCGGCGGAGGAGTACGAGCGGCGATTGATCGAGACCATGAACGCCCGGTCTGTGAATCTCCCTGACGGTGTCCAAGCCAGCGTGACAGGAAACACTGGACCGAGCGTCCTCTGTGATTACGCATTCATGTGCGGCCAGATCGTCCTTCACATTCCTGGCGCTTCTGGCACCACCTGGACCTCGACACAATGGCAGAATGCCACTGTGGCCGACTTCGCCGCCTTCGACATGATCTACCTCTCTGATCGGGCTTCCAGTAACTCAGGCGTGGTCGCCAGCAAGAACACATGGGGTGCGTCAACCTCCGGTCGTGTGGCGTTGACCGGTGTGCACTTCGAGCACTGCCGCAACGACGCGAACTCCGGGCCCTGCCGGGTCCTCATCGATGCCACCAACTGGATCCATGCGGGCACAGGGACGGGCCTTCTGATGTCCACCCAGGGTTCTTCGAGCACCATGCCCACGATTCCGCCCTACAACGGGGTCACCTATTACTCCAACGGGGGCGGCTTCGACGCCGTCCAGATCACCGATCCGGGCCATGCGACGATGCAGAACTCCACGAATGGGACTCTGTCGAACTTCGGCAACACCTCCCACAGCATCTTCGGCCAGATCGGCGGATTCACCAACGTGGCCGAGATCTGTGACGTGTATTCCTATGGTAGTCCCTGTCCTTCAAATGGCACCTTCCGACCGTTCTTCCTCGTCACCTCTGTCGGTATCGCCGACCAGGACGGCGACGGGGTTCCAGACTCGTTGGACAACTGCCCCACGGTGGGTAATGCGAGCCAGGCCGACGCCAACAACAACGGCGTGGGCGATGCCTGCGAATCGGCTCCCACGGTAACGATCTCCCCGACGAGCCCGGTAGTGGCGTCTGGCAGCAGCCTCACCTTTACCACCACGGCTACGGATTCCGACGATCCGCTGGGCTCCCTCACCTACGAGTGGCGGGTGGGCGGCATCGTGCAGAGTGGTCAGACGGGCACGAGCTTCACGGCCACCTTCACGGCGGACGCCACGGTTCGCGTCACGGTTCGTGATCCCGGCCTCCTGAGCGGGTTCGACGAGACCGACGTCACCATCATCACCAACCAGCCTCCGGCTGTGGACGCGGGTGGCCCCTACGCCGGCGACGAGGGCTCCGCCATCAGCTTCGACGGCTCCGGTAGCTCCGATCCCGACGGCGACTCGCCCCTCACCTTCGAGTGGGAGTTCGAGGGCGGAGGTACCGCCTCGGGCCCAACGGCGTCGTACACATGGGATGACGAGGGTACCTACGAAGTGGAGCTGACCGTCACCGATCCGTCGGGCGCCAGCAGCCAAACCCTTGTCTACGCGACGGTCTCCAACGTCGCTCCGACGCTGACGGTGGGTGCCATGAGCACGGAGCTCACCGCAGACGCCTCCACCGGGAGCGGCTCGTTCAGTGATCCGGGTGCCGACAGCTGGACCCTCACCGTCGACTACGATGACGGCACCGTACTCACGACCAACAACGCCCCTGAGGGCGCCTTCACCCTGAGCCACGCCTATGCCGACGACGGCGTGTACACCGTGACGGTCACCGTGGACGACAACGATGGTGGCGTAACCACAGCTACCACCACGGCCACGATCCTCAACCGGGCGCCCACCGCCGATGCCTCCGGAACGGCAAGCTTCTTCGAGTGCCTCGACAACGATGGAGGAACCGTGGTCTCCCTCGTCGGCGCCGGCTCCGATCCCGACGGTACGGTGGACTCCTTCGTGTGGACGGACGAAAACGGGACCGAGATCGCCACCGGCGCCAACGCCTCGGCTACCTTGGGGCACGGCACGCACACCATCACGCTGACGGTCACCGATGACGACGGCGCCACCGACACCGCCGAGGTGACCTTCGAGATCGAGGACACCACGGATCCCACCCTCTTCTTCGCCATGGACGTCACCGAGATCTGGCCGCCGAACCACAAGATGGTCACGGTTGCTAGCGGTATCGGAGCCTGGGATGCTTGTGACGACGCGCCTGGCATCGACATCCTGGTCACCAGCAACGAGCCCCTCAATGACATCGGCGACGGCAACACCGACGCCGACTGGGCGGTCATCGACAACGGCGACGGCACCTTCGACGTCCAGGTCCGGGCCGAGCGTCAGGGAACGGGCACCGGCCGGATCTACACGATCACGGTCACGGCCACAGACGGATCCAATAACTCCACCACGGCTACCGGCCAGGTATCCGTGCCCCACGACCAAGGGAAGGGTTAGAGTCTCCAGAGGACACCCGACTCCCTGAGTCGACCGGCCCCGGGACCCGCTTGGGTCCCGGGGCCTTTCTTCTGGCGTTCTGGAAGAAAAGACTTTCGCGGAACCTCGAAATGGGCGAGCTTCGCTTTATGCTTGAAAGTTTTCTTCTCAATCGCAATCCGGATCGGACATCTGCCCAGACAGGATGACGGCTCTGCCCAGACAGGATGGCGCAGCCATGGCCACCGAGGTGCCAGGAAGGACCACAAAGGCGGTGGACGTGCGCCTGGCACTCGCCCAGGAGCTCCGCCTGTACGTCAAATTGCCCCGGTGGGAGGCCCAGAAACAATGAGAGTGCTCTTGGTGGACGATCACGGAATCGTACTCCAAGGGCTGGAGGCGCTTCTCTCTACGGCCGACCATCTGGAGATCGTCGGAAAGTGCGTAAACGGACGTGAGGCGGTGGACTTCGTCACGGCCGACGCCCCCGATATCCTCATCCTGGACCTGGGGCTTCCTGAACTCTCCGGCCTGGAGGTCCTCTCCGTACTGGCCGACAGGGGATGCCTTCCGCCCACCATTCTCATGGCGGCCACCGCGGAGGAGTGGGAGGTCCGGGAGGCCTTGAAGCGGGGGGCCTGGGGTTTCGTCATGAAGGACCAGGCGCCCATGGTCATCCTCGACTGCATCCAGGCCGCCGCCGCCGGCCAGCCGTGGGACCCGGAGCCGGCGTTCGGATTCCTGGATAGGGGACCCTCACGCCTACCTTCTGACCTGACCGCCCGTGAGCGTCAGATCGCGCGGAGGGTGATTCAAGGCCAATCCAATAAGGCCATCGCCCGGACACTCGGCATCGCCGAAGGAACCGTGAAGGTTCATCTTCACAGGGCTTTCAAGAAGCTCGGGGTCGGCAACAGGGTTCAACTCGCCATGGGCTTCCAGGAGGAGCCTGCGTAGGGAAGGGGTCAACGCCCGTCTCCCACCCCCGTGCTCCCCGAAAACCTCATCCGCATTGCGGCTGTTGACTTCTT
>JABMPG010000496.1 GCA_013203855.1 bacterium | reverse complement strand
GTGCCACATTTTCCTGATTCTCCGATAGCGGCGTTCCCATGCCCGACATTCTTTCAAATTCTTGCTCGGTCGAAAAAGGATGGAAGGCTTCGTGTGTTTCGTGTGTGGGCAAGGGTCGCCGGCTGGCGCTGTGGGCGGTCCTGTGCTGCTGGCTGGGGTGCGGCGTGCATCCGAGCGATTCGTCCGGGGTTTCGATTATTCCTCGTCCCGCGCGATTGGAAATGGCGGAAGGCGCTTTTTCGCTGAACGCGGAAACGCGGATCCGGGTGGCGGAGGACTCGCCCGAGGCGCGTGAGGTGGCGGAGTATCTGGCGGTTTTGCTGCGTGAAGCGACGGGGTTCGAGATGCCAGTTGAGGCAGGCGCGACGACCTCGACTTTGAACGCGATCTGTTTCGAACTGGGCGGGAAAGCCTGGGTCGAGCGGGGAGACAGTCAGGGCGGGCTGGAGAACTATGAACTGGAGGTGACCTCGGAGGGTGTGACACTTCTGGCGCCCGCCCCTGCGGGGTTTTTCTATGCCTGCCAGACGCTGCGGCAGTTGCTCCCGGCGCCGACCGAGGGCGCTTCGCCGGAGGGTGAGACGGAATGGCGGATTCCGTGCCTCCGAATCGAGGATCGGCCCCAGTTTGCATGGCGGGGGAGCCATCTCGACTGCAGCCGACATTTCTTCGACGTGGATTTCATCAAGCGTCATCTCGATGTGATGGCTCTTCTGAAGTTGAACACCTTTCACTGGCATCTGACGGACGATCAGGGCTGGCGGCTGGAGATTCCGGCGTATCCGGAGTTGACGCGGGTGGCGGCATGGCGAACCGAAACGGATGGAAGCCGGTACGGAGGTTTCTATACAGTGGCGGACGTGCGCGAGGTAGTGGCCCATGCCGCCGCCCGGCACATCCGCATCGTGCCGGAAATCGAGATGCCCGGCCATGCCCAGGCGGCGCTGGCAGCCTATCCCTACCTGAGTTGCACGGGTGGGCCATTCGAGGTGGGCGCGAAATGGGGCATCTATCAGGACGTGTTCTGCGCGGCAAATCCCGAGACGTTTCAGTTTCTGGAAACGGTCCTCGAAGAGGTGATGGATCTCTTTCCGGGAGAGTACATCCACATCGGAGGCGATGAAGTGCCGAAGTTGCGATGGCTAGAGTGTCCGAAATGCCAGGCGGTGATGGAGCGGGAAGGTCTGCGGGACGGTCAGGCGTTGCAGCGGTGGTTCATGGACCGGATCACGCGGTTCGTGATCGAGCGGGGGAGACGGCCGATCGCGTGGGGAGATGAGGTGCTCAAGGAGGGCGAGCCGCCCGAGGGGCTGACGATCATGGTCTGGAGCGGGAACGGTCATTCCAATGCGCGGAAAGCGGCGCGAATGGGGCATGACGTGATTCTGTGCCCGCGTTCCCACGCCTATTTCGACCTGCCCTACGCCCTGACTTCCACGAAGAAGACATACGGTCTGCGGGCCTTGCCTAGGGCGATGGGGCCGGGGGCGGCCCAGCGGATTCTCGGGGTCCAGGGCTGTCTGTGGACCGAGTTCGTCCCGGACGAGTCAACGGCCGAGCAGAGAATGCATCCGCGTCTGGCGGCACTGGCCGAAGTGGGGTGGACAATGAAAGGGAAGCGCGACTGGGGGGATTTCGAGAGGCGGCTGGATATCTATCTGGAGCGGCTGAGGGCGATCGGGGTTGAGTTCTGGGAGTAGTCAGGAGTCCGCAAAGTCAGGTGTGGGACCAGCGTCCTCGCCGGTCCCACGCCCTGTGAGCCCCCTGCAACCGACTGGCGGGAGGCTACACTTCTATTCAACCCGCCAGATTTCTCCCGCGCTGTTCGTGCCGTTTGTGGGGTCGTAGGCCGGAACGATACCGTCAAAGTAGGCCTGGGGGATAACTCCGGTATCATCAGCGATGATGGAACTGGCGTGGTACTGCCATTTCTTGTCCGGGCCGCAGCTGAGGAGCAGGAAGGTAACGGTCCGGGCTTGTCCGTTGAACTTGAGCACCCGCGGCGAGAGAAGATCGTAGCTGGGCAGATTCCGGAAAGCCTGATCGACGAACTTGCCGTCCGCCAGCGCGCCCTGAAGAGACAGGCAGACATAGCCCGCATTGTCGAGGATTCCGCTAGTGTCCCCGAATGTGTCGAAGGGATCTTCGTAGGCGATCGTTTCGAGATAGGCAATGGGTGTGGTGAGGAGGATCGCGTTGTGCCACTCGCCGTTATCCGTTCGATGGTGGTAGATGTAGGCGTTATAGGACCATTTATAGGTGGGATCGTAGCTTTCGTAGAGGTAGGGCGTCCTGTTGTTGTCGATCAAGTAGGACTGAATGGCCAAGGCGACCGTGCGGAGGTCGTTGTGAACACGACTGATCTTGGCTCGGGTCTGGGCCTCGAGGAAATTGGGCACGGCGATTGCCGCCAAGATGGCGATGATAGCGACGACGATCAGGAGTTCAATCAGAGTAAAGCCTCTTTTTCTCTTCATCTCTCTGTCCTCTTCCTGCTGACTCGTTTGCAGGTTCCTTGTGGGATCAGGCGAATCAGCCGCTCTTTCCAAGGCGGGCCAATCGCTCAGTTTCGAATTGCCTTCTCGTTTGCGGATTTCCTCCCTCCCTCCTGCCTGCTTGCCCGCCCGGATAGCACAGTGAATATACCTTCTGGATTTCCGTTTGCCGCGAGACCCTCTATAGGGCCGCTTCCACGGCTTCCGCCAGTCTTTCAATCATGTCGCCGATGGCTTTTCGCCGGGCCAGCATCGCATCCGCATCTCGGCTGAAGGAGCTGAAGGCGTTGGCGATTTCGGGCGGAACGTGGGCCAGATCTTCGGCCCGGGTGAGAGTCGCCGCGTCGGGCCCGCATCCTTCCGGCAGTGCCCTTGCTTTCTCCACGAGTTTCCCGAGCAGAACCAGATACTCGTAGTCCTCAATCCCGTCGCGCAAGACTTCGAGGCGGATGGAGGCGAGGGGTTCGCGGTCGCGCCCCGGCCAGGTCAGGATGCCGTCGCCGTTGACGCCACGTTCCTGGACCCACCAGGGCTCGTCCTTCAGGCTCATGGGGGCGTCGGGAAAGGCGAGTTCGCCGGAAGCGGGTGCGTGGCAGGTGCGCCAGGCGCTGACGAGCCAGTAGAGGAGGCCCTTGGCTTTGGACTGGTGGACCTGCCAGAGGAGGACGCGGTGGTCGATGGCGGGGTTCTCGATCATCACGTTCGGATAAGGATGGCGTAGCGCCCCGGCGAGATAGACCCAGACCGTGTCGCCTGCGGCAACGCGTGCCTGGTAGAACCCGGGGTATTGCTCCCAGGCGCGGAGGACGGCGCACCAGATGTCGACCACGCCGACCAGTTCCTCCCGGGGGCTCTTGTGGGTCATGGTCTGCATGATGGGGAGATCGGGGGCGATTTTCTTGGTTTCGGCGTAGAGTTCCTGAAGAAAGCCCGTGACGTTCGGCTTGGGTTCGTCGCAGCCGTAGATATAGACCGATTCGGGAAGGCCTTCGCGGCGGTATGCGGCGATGCGGGCCTTGAGGTCCTCGAGGATCTTCACCTTGAAGGTGGGCCGGTCCTGATAGCGCGCGACGGTGTCGCCACCGGGCATGCGAAAGACGCCGAAGGACTGGGGCGGGTAGTACTGGTCGGCCAGAGCGCCGACGGTTTTCTGAAGCGGGGAGGCGTCGATGCCCTCTCTTGTCTCGATCCAATACTCGTGGGCGATGTTTTTCGGGGTGAGGCGGTAGCGGCCCAGGAACTCGCACCATCTGGCGAAATCTTCGATGGGAAGGGTCTTGCGGTAGTCACTTGTGTTGGAGTACCAGCCGGACAGCGTGCTGGCATAGACCCCGAAGGGACAGGCCAGCGTGCCGGGCCGGGGCAGTCGGAAGTCACGGACGCGGACGGAGACGGGGATCTGGACCGTGTCCTCGCCGGCGTGTAGTCGGATCGTGCCTTCGTAAACACCGGCGGGCGCGTCGGCGGGGACTTCCGCCGTGCACCAGACTGGCTGGAACTCGCGGGCCCGGACATCGAAAGGCGCCGGGGGAAGGAGAATATCGGGCCACCAGCCCACATAGTCAACGCCATAGTTGGGACTGACGGTTTCGACGTAGCCGATGGGGTGGCAGCGGACGCGAAGCGTGGCGCCATCGGGGCCACGGAGAGATTCGGGCTCGATCCGGACGGCTCGGAGATCGTTCTCGGCCGCTTCGATGAGGATCTGAAAGGACTCGGCTTCGTCGCGAGCGGCATCGAGGTTCACGCTACGGGAGAGCGGAACATCGGGGAAGAGGCCGCTCCTGGGGAATTTTGCGAGGGAGTCGGCGAGGGCGAGGGTGAACGTCTTGCCGGGGAAGAGAGATTTCCAGGCGGTCCGCCGCGAATCGGACAGGGCGGTCTCCGCCGTGTCGAGGGCGTTCCAGATGTCGTTGGCCTTGGGGTTGTTCGCCTTGGCCCTTTCGCGCAGCGACTCGATCTTGCCCCGTGTCTTTTCGAGGGCCACCAGAAACGGGGAAGCGTCGGGCCCGGTGAGACCGAGGTTCTTCATAGCGGAGAGGGTGGCGTCACGGGCTGCGTCGAGTTCATCGGCGTGGGTGGCGACTTGTGGCGCGACCGCACCGCCGAGTTCGGGCTTCATCTCAACGTAACCATAGAAGGCGGGCCGGATGACGCCGTAGAGGGACCATGCGGTGGACTGGCCGCTGTCGGAGTCGCGCCGCATGAGGTTGAGCCTCCAAGTGTCGCTGGCGCGGCGCGTGAGGTCCATGCTTGAGAAGGGAACGGCCATTTCAAGAATCCAGTGATCGCGGTTGCGCCGGGTGGCGATTCGGGCGTTCGATTCCCAACTCGCGCCGGCTTCCATGGGAACCTGATCGCGAACGACGCCGAGAGGATTGACGACGATCCGATACCAGCCGGATTGGGCGTTCCACGGATCGATGAAGAGTTGGATGCAGTCATCCGTCCAGACC
>JABMPG010000495.1 GCA_013203855.1 bacterium | reverse complement strand
GGCCGAGGCGGCGGCCGGCGCGCAGGCCACGGAGGCGACGCGCCGGGCCCCGTCGGCCCACGATCCCGTCGAGACGGGCGCTTCCTCCGCCCCGCTGGACTGATCGTCTCTGAGAAAGAAAGAGCCGCTTAGGAAGGAACCCCGACCGATGCGCTCCAAGAGAACTCAAGCACAACTATGGGCAATATCTCTCCTCATAGCGAATCGAGGCAAAGCATGAATCCGATCGCCGAACCCAAACCACATGTGACGATCTCCAGTCTCCTTCGGTTTCTGGCGTTTGCGTGTCTTCTGTTTTCCTTGGCCGCTCTGGCCCGCGGAGAGGGAAATGATGTCAAGATCATTGGATTCGGTGATCCGTCCACACCTCCCGTGATCGATCGCGACAACGCCACCGCCCGGATCATCAAGCGGAACGGCCACCCCGCCATCGAGATCGGCGTGAATGAGCCCGGCGACGCTTCCATCGTGGGTTTCTCCATTCCTGCCTCGTTACGCGACCTCAGCGCGAAGCGCTACCTCTGCATGGAGGCGACGAACGTCACCTCCGAGCCCCTGACCATGACCTGTTGGGCCCTTTCGGACGGCTGGGGCGGCGGGGTGAGCACCTACTCCTATACCCAGGCCCCGTCGGGCCGGGAGAGCTTCGAGCCGGGTCAGACCCGGACCCTTCAGATCGACCTGCACGCCCGGTATGACAGCACGGAGTGGCAACCCTTGGCGATCAACCCGGCCAACGTCACCCGGATCGAGATCGTCTTTCAGGACAAGACCGCCGGGCCGAAACTGGCTATGGGCGACATCACCGCGACGGGCGTGGGACCCGCGATTCCATACGATACTTCCAGGCACGTGCTCGTCCCCGAAGTGACTGACGGCGCCGCGGCCCCGGGAAAGCGCGTCCGCGAGGTGCTGTCTGACTACGCAGGCACCTCGGTCACGCACGTGCTCTACCTCCCGCGCGACTGGCAGCCCGGGAAAAGTTTCCCCATCATCGTTGAGTACACCGGCAACATCTTCTACCACAAGTTCTGCCACTCCACCGGCCTGACCGATCAAGGCACGATGGCCTACGGCCTTTCCAAGGGCGTGGGATACATCTGCCTCAACCTTCCCTTCATCAGCGAGGACGGCCAACGCGAACAAAAAGACGGGTGGGGCGATCCTGACCGGACGGCGGATTATTGCGTCGAAGCCGTCCAGGAAACATCTAAGCGCTGGGGCGGCGATCCTTCCGCCGTCTTCTTCGTCGGCTTTTCCCGCGGCACGATCGCTGCCAACTATATCGCGCTGTGCAACGACCGGATTGCTTCCATCTGGGCGGGGATCATCGGCGATCCGATCACCAAGCCCAAAGGCAACGGATGGCGCAATTCCGCCGAAGGATGGGATGAGCGCGCGGCCCGTCTCGGAAACACGCCCACCTACAAGCCCAAAGTCATTCTGGGCAAGAACATCCACGTGGACGTCCAGTTCCTCGAGGACCGTCCCTCGACCCTGGCTACCCGCGCGTGGATGAGCCAGATCGTGGTAGAACGTGCCACCTACGCGGTCTCCCACCATCCGTAACGAGGGTGCACGGCCGCCGAGACGAGTGATAGATATGATCTCAGCCTTGCGGGGAGGGGCTTTCTCGACAGCACGTGGACAGGGACAGTCCTTGCCCAGGCTGTGATGATCTCGTTCCTCGTTGTGGTGAGCCACATATCCGCGGATCAACCTGAGCAAGTGCCTCTCGTTCAGAACGACGACGTGATCCAGCATCTCGCGTCTGCAACTGCCGATCCTGTGCTCCGCCAGACCGTTCTGTCAGAAACTTCGATACGAGGTTCACACGCCGGTTTCAAGCCGAATGAAGCGACAGTGGCCAAGGACAGCCCTAACCAGATACTCGCTATGACCTCTGGCGAGACATGCCGGTAGTCATTGGCTATTAGCCCATTTTCTCCCGTTTGTACCCAGTCTGCGTCGATTTTCGTCTGATTCGTTGTGGATGTGGGGCGCGGATCGTTGATTTCTCGTCAACTGGCGGGTTAGCGGGGCGTGTAGTGG
>JABMPG010000494.1 GCA_013203855.1 bacterium | reverse complement strand
GTCGGGTGGCGGGCGTGGGATGCTGGGCAAGGTCGCCCTGCTTGGTCTTTCGGCTCTGGCTTGTCTCTCTATTCTGGAGGGTGTTTTGCAGTGGCAGGGGGTGGTGGCGCAGACGACACCGTCTGAGGAAGCGGCAGATAATTCCTTCCTCATGACTATCCCTGCCGAGTGGGCTCGACGTCCCGTGCAGGTGAAGGGGGACGTCCAGTTTGCCTATCTCTGGCATGGCAAACTGCACGTGCTGGACCGTCATTTCATGCGCCGAACGGAGCCTTTTCCACCGCGTCGGCCCGGCGTTTTTCGAATCATGCTTGTGGGCGATTCGCTGACCTATGGCTTAGGCGTGAGCGAGGAAGAGACTTACGGCCGGGTTCTGGAAGACGAACTGAATCGTACGCACCGCGCGGAGGTACTCAATCTCGGCGTGTGTGGTTACCAGAGCGAGGACATTCTGGGAAAACTCATCCGGCCTTACACGCCAAAACTCCGTCCTGACCTGGTCGTGTACGGTGTGTGCCTGAACGACTTTCTCGAGTCGGGTACGGTTGCGTACGGGAACAATCTGGCTTGGCGAGTTCCTCTCCCCGAGAGGGTGAAGCGGTATATGACGGGTCGCACGCGGACGGGCACGCTTCTGAGCGAGACCTACGGACGCGCTCTCATGGCGCTGGGCATTCGCGATGATTTCAAGTCCGATATTCTGAAGGACTACAAGTCCTATCGGACCCGGTTCGCGCGGGATGTAAAGGCCATGAACGACTTCGTTCTCGAACAAGGACTTCCCCCGGTAGTGGCCTTGGTTCTGCATCAGCATCCAGACAAGAATTCGGCGCTCAACGAGATCGCCGTGGTGGCGGAAGAGGCGATGGAAAAGGCCGGCATGCGGATAGTGCCGTGCGGGCCGTATCTTGAGAAGTACGACGGCGAGCGGATGAACGTAAGCGCGTGGGAAGTCCATCCCAATGTGAAAGCCCATCGCATCTTCGCCGAGACTCTCCTCCCCGCGATCCGGGATTCGCCCGGTCTTGAACCCTATCGAAAGGATCGACCCGCCCTGCCTGACCCGGGTGAGATCGCGTCAACCCGCGATCCGAGTGGGTCCTGAGAATTCGATGGATTTCAATTCCCTATCCGTCATCGTCCCTGTCTATAACGAAGCCGAGAGTCTCGAAGAGCTTCACCGCGAGATCGATACCGGGGTTGCCGCCTTGGGGGTTGACTTTGAGGTCATCTATGTGGACGACGGCAGCCAGGATGAATCGTGGGTTCGGCTGCTGAGCCTGCACGAGCGCCATCCCGAGCGGGTGCGGCTGATCCGTCTCAAGCGGAACTTTGGCCAGACCGCCGCTCTGGCTGCCGGGTTCGATGCCGCCGTGGGGGACGTCATCGTTTCCCTCGATGCCGATCTTCAGAACGATCCCGCGGATATCGGCTCTGTGCTCGAAGCACTGTCCGAGGGTTACGATCTGGTGAGTGGATGGCGTGCGAAACGGCGGGACAAACTGGTCACGCGCCGTCTGCCGTCCCTTCTAGCCAACGCGCTGATCTCCCGGATCACGGGGGTGCGGCTTCACGATTATGGCTGCACGCTGAAGGCCTATCGCCGATCGGTGATCGAGAGTGTCAACCTCTACGGCGAAATGCACCGTTTTCTGCCGGCACTGGCCGTGTGGGGCGGGGCGCGGGTCACCGAGAAGAAGGTCAACCACCGGCCCCGGCGGCACGGGAAGACGAAGTACGGCCTGGACCGGACTCTTCGAGTACTGCTGGACCTGATCACGGTGAGGTTTCTCCTGGCCTACTCGACGCGTCCTATGCAGGTCTTCGGCCGCTGGGGGCTCTATGCCATCTTGTCGGGGATCGTGTCGGGGATGTGGATGGTCTTCCGCAAACTGTTCGCCAGCGAGGACATCACCGGCACACCGTGGCTCTACCTGTCGATTTTCTTTATCCTAGGAGGAGTGCAGCTGATCGGCATGGGGCTTCTCGGCGAGATCAATGTTCGCACGTATTACGAGACACAGAAGAAGCCGATCTATAGCGTTCGGGAATACGTGGCGAGAAAGGAGCCGGGTTCCGGGTCATGGACGTCCTGATGCTCAACTATGAGTACCCGCCCTTGGGTGGCGGGGCGGGCAACGCCACGGCCCATCTGCTGCGCGAATTCTCCGAGATTGGCGGCGTTTCCGTCGACTTGGTCACTTCCTCGACCCGAGCGAGACGGGTCGAGGATCTGTTTCCGAACGTCACGGCCCATTTTCTGAATATCGGCAAATCGGGCAATATTCACTATCAGACAAATCGCGATCTGCTGACCTATAGCTGGAAGGCTTGGCGTTATGCCCGGCGATTGGTTCAGCGGAATCGCTACGACCTGTGTCACGCTTTCTTCGGGATTCCGTGTGGCTACATTGCGCGGCGCCTGGGGTTGCCCTATGTCGTTTCCCTGCGCGGGTCGGACGTTCCTTTCTACAATTCGCGGTTTGCCTGGCCCGACCGGCTGATCTTTCAGCGCATGAGCCGCCGCATCTGGCGGGATTCGAAAGGCGTTGTAGCTAACTCCGACGGTCTACGGAATCTCGCCCTGGAAACCGCGCCGCATCAGGAGATCGGTGTCATTCCGAACGGCGTGGACACGGAATTCTTCCGTTCCGCGCCTCGGTCCGGCGACGGCCTGAACGTGGTCTGCGTTTCGCGGCTCATTGCGCGCAAGGGGCTGGGCGACCTGATACGCGCTGTGTCGCTGGTGGGCGATCCCGATGTGCGGCTGCTTCTGGCCGGCTCGGGAAACCGGCGTCTCGATCTTCAGAAACTGGCACGGAACCTGGGCGTGGCGGATCGTGTGGCGTTCCTCGGTTTCGTCCCCCACGAAGAGATTAACCGGGTCTACCGCGAAGGCGATCTGTTTGTCTTGCCTTCTCTGAACGAGGGAATGAGCAATACGGTTCTGGAGGCGATGGCGTGCGGTCTGCCGGTGGTGATGACTGACACCGGGGGAGCGCGTGAACTGATCCGTCGGGGAGAGAACGGCTTCTTGGTTCCTCACCGGTCGCCCAGAGCGATTGCCGATCGGATTCGATACTATCGGGACCATCCGGCGAAGCGGGACGAGCATGGGGCGGAATCGCGGCGTCGTGCCGAGGAGATGAACTGGCGGCGCGTGGCCGAGGCGTACCTGCGGCTCTATCGGGACGTGGCGCGAGAGGGGGACTAAGGTCATGTGGGGGATCGGGCGGGCTTGATTCTTGCTGGAGTCTTTCGTGCAAGGGCGGACTTGGCGGCGGGACGACAAAATGCTGACGCAGCCGGGGATAGAAGGTTTTTGTTCATGCGGATTCTACATATCATCGACCACCTCGGGGTGGGAGGGGCGCAGACGTTTCTGCTGAACCTCCTGGCGGCATGGCGGCGCGAGGATCGGGTCGATGTGGTGGGACTGGGACAGGCGGATGATCTCGTTTCCCGTTTTCACGAGAAGACCTCCGCGACGGTGCGCGTTCTGGGACTGGGCAAGCACGATCCCCGATCGATTCGGCGAGTGAGGGACCTGGTGGCGGAGACCGGATGCGACCTGCTCCACGCTCATCTGGCCAAGTCGATCCTGAGCGCTCTCCGGGGCCAGCGCAGGGCGGGAATTCCGCTGATTCTCCACGAGCAGTCCCTGTCTTACGGGTGGCCGTGGATCTATCGTTTTGGGATGCGGCGATGGCAGGGGAGAGCCGCTCGGGTCATCGGTTCGTCGCGCTCGACGGTGGAGCATCTGGGCCGTGTTTTGGGGGTGCCAGAAGAGAAACTGCGAGTGGTCTATAACATGGTGGACCTGGACCCGTTCCGGGCCGAGGCAAGGGATCCCGGCCTGCGCGCCGAACTCGGTATTGCTCCAGATGTTCCGGTTCTCGGATTTCTGGGACGGCTCGCGACCGTGAAGGGGCCGGCTTTTCTCATACGGGCCGTGGGCCGCTTGCGTGAGCAGTTTCCCGGAGTGGTCGGCGTGCTGGTGGGCGATGGTCCACTTCGGCAGGAACTCGAGCGGGAGGCGCGAGAGCTGGGGCTGAGCAATTCCGTGCGAATCGTGGGCTACCAAGCCGATGTACCGCGCTGGCTGAGCCTGTTCGACGTGGCGGTCGTGCCCTCGCTATCCGAATCCTTCGGTATCTCGGCGCTTGAGGCGATGGCGATGGGAG
>JABMPG010000493.1 GCA_013203855.1 bacterium | reverse complement strand
GTTCCCCATCCCGCGCAACCCTCGTTGACGACCTCGATGGGTGAGTGGTCAGGGACTTGCAGGCGATCTTCCAATTGGGCCGGCCAGGTTTCTCTATTCGCGACACCTACGCCAAAAGTAAAAGAATCGCCCAGGGCCAAGACGCGCCGAAGGCTTTCGGGTTTGGGCACCATGACCGGGCGATCCTGACGATAGCCCTCGGGCGACGTCGTCACGGTGTAGGGCGGACAGTTCGGCTCGCTCTGGAATGGTTTTTCCCGAAGGTTCGGCTGGTTCCAGAACCCGACGCGCCTGTCGGTGCTGTACATGATTCCGGCCAGGGGCTGGGGGACAAGAAGGCGGACGAAGAGTTCGGCGAAGACGAGGCCGAGAACCAACGAACCGAAGAGCAGACCGCCTTTGAGGAGCCAGCCCGGAAGGCGAGGACGCGTGAACCTGTTATCTTGGCGAATCTCCACGGTAGATCTTTCGCTTTCCGCCATCCGCCGGTACCGCCTTTATCTTTTTTGAGCCACGACAATCATCCGGGTCGATTCCTCCGTGTCGTAGTCCTCTCCGTCGAAGTCGCCGAAAACCTTCTCGGTTTCCAGTCCGATTCCGTCGAGAAGGGCGCGGATCTCCTCGAGGTGATACAACTTCAGATCATAGCAGCGCTCAATCGCGCGTCCGGCCAGTTCGATGTGGGTCTTGTTGTGGAGAATGCCGCTGTCGGGGTCGTAGTCCCAGTCTTCGGTCAGAAGGAGATCGTAAACCTGCTGCTGAGTGCGGGGATGCTCCGTGATGAGGTCGACCAGCGGCTCGGGATTCGCGAGGTCCAGAAAGAGGCCACCTCCCGACTTCAACACTCTACGATACTCGAGAAGAACCCGTCGGTTTGTCTCCTCATCGAAGTACCCGAAGCTATTGAAAAGGTTCAGCGCGGCGTCGAATGTGGACGGAGCAAACGGAAGATGGCGAAGGTCGCCATGAACAATCCTCATCCCCGGCAGATAGACCCGGGCCCGCTTCAGACAGTCCGGGTTCAGGTCGAGCCCCACAATATCCCGGAAGAGAGGGCGCAGCGCGTCCATGTGCCGTCCGTAGCCGCAGGGGGCGTCGAGGATACGCATTCCCGGCTGTAGATCCAGCGCATCGCAGGCGAACTGCGCTTCCTCGCGCGCGATCTCGGGCGGCAGGAGATACTCGGCGTAAATCTCCCCGTAGGGTTCCTCAAAGTAAGTTCGATACCACTCCGGTTCCGACACGACAGATCACCTTTCCCAAAGGGGGCGCTATTCGCTCCCAGTTACTGCCCAGGATAGAGTTCGCTCACCAGTTTGACCGTTTCCTTGTCCGGATGCAGCGCGCCCGGATCGTTCGCTATCGCGCTCTCGGGAGCCTGGACCGGGCCCTGAAGGACGGGATCGCGCTTCTCGATCTGCCATCTCTCCAGACGGCTTCTCATGTCCTGAAGAATCTTCTGATACCGGGGATCGCGAACGAGGTTGCTCGTCTCATTGGGATCGAAGATCAGGTCGAACAGCATCTCCCCATCCGGCTCGCGCTCCTGCCATCCGTGCTCCATCCATAGCCGCTTGGACTCCCCGTCGTCGCAGTTAGGCAGGATCGGCCGCGTTCGGTCGTCGAAGCGGCGGATATACTTCCAGCGCTTCGTGCGGACGCTCCGCAGCGGCTCGTAGGAGGCATGATAGTTGACCTGGCAGAAGATCGCATCGTGGATCTCATCCTTTTCCTCCCGAACGAGCGGCAACAGCGATTCACCCTCCAGCCACTCCGGACGCTCCATCTCCAGAAGGTCGCACAGAGTGGGGTAGAGGTCCATATGGGTGACCATGCCGTCGAACACGCGGCCGCCCTCGAAGCCACCCGGACCGCGCACCATCAGCATGACGCCCGTGCCGCTGTCCTGCAGGTTGCACTTCATGCGCGGGAAAGCGATGCCGTGGTCGGTCGTGCAGATGACGATCGTATTCTCCGTCAGCCCATTTCGATCCAGCGCCTCTAGCACCTTGCCCATCTTCTCATCCAAACTCCGGGCCGACGTCTTGAAGGCGGCCATGTCGCGCCGCGTCTCGGGCGTATCGGGCAGGGGAGCGGGCGGCAGGCAGTAGTCCGGATCGTCGCGCGGATCGGGGTCGGGGAAGACGCGGTGAGTGTCAAAGAACCCGACCGAGAGGAAAAAAGGTTGCTCGGGCGGGTTGTCAAGAAACGCCGGACCCGCCACCTCGGGATTGCCACTCAAGAGAGCGTCATAGCCGATCATAGATCGGTCCTTCGCAATATGCTGGATCCCGGTCAAGGCGGAATAGTAACCCGCCTCGCGCAAGGTGTGGAGAATATGGCGGCTGTAGTCGTACAGACTGAACCCCCGATGGGCCAAGCCGGTCATACCGTTCTGGTGCGGATACTGGCCCGTGAGAAGCGCGGCCCGGCTGGGCGAGCAGGTGGGGTTGACCGTGAAACACTGACGGAACAAAACCCCCTGTTCGGCAAAGCGCTGCAGATTCGGCGTCGGTATGGCGTGGCCATAAGGCTGAATGTAGCGGCCGGTGTCATGCGAGTGCAGATAGACAACGTTGGGACGGTTCATGAGCGATCCTCTCAGAAAAGATCAACAGACCGCCCGATAATAGTCGCGAAAACCGGTTGGGGAAAGGGAAAATCTCCACAGTTTGCACTCTTGAGTTCCAGGCTCGAAGTCGAAGCGACTCAGGAGACACTTGTGCCAGGAGCGGGGGCGAATTGTCCCGCTCGCGACCGGGGACGGGCAAGGCCACGATGAGAACCGAGAATGAACTGGATCAGGTGCGCGACCTCGGCGATGTTCGGCCAGGAGACCTCGAGCATGGCGACAGCGTCCTGAAGCAGGAGCCCCTTGAGGAAGATCAAATGATACGCCTTTTTCAGAACCTCCCGCGTTTCGCGATCAAACCCGTGGCGCTTCAGACCGATCAAGTTCAGACCGTGGGGCCGTGCGGGATGACCGTCGGCGGTGACATAGGGCGCGATGTCGAGACTGACCTTGCTGCACGCGCCAACAATCGCATGGGCGCCGATCCGGCAGCCCTGATGAACGCCGACCAGGCCGCCTAGAATAGCGTGCGACTCGATCGTCACCTCGCCGCCGAGCTCCGCGCAATTCGCAAGGATCACGCCGTCCCCCAGCAAACAATTGTGTGCGACGTGACTGTAGGCCAGCAGCCGGCAACCGCTGCCGATCCGGGTGGCGCTTCCCTTGCCCGTAGCGCGGTTGACCGTGACGAACTCGCGGAAGATATTGTCATCGCCGATCATGAGCCCTGTCGGCTCTCCGCCGAACTTCATGTCCTGCGAATCGGTTCCGATGATGGCGTGGTGCTGAACCCGGTTTCGCGCGCCCATCCGCGTTCCGCTGCCGATCACCGCGTGACCCTCGATGTGGCAGTCCGACCCGATCTCGACGTCGGCCTCAATAATGGCGTAGGGGCCCACGACAACACTCTCCGGCAGATGAACCGAGGGGTCAACAATGGCAGTGGGATGGACGCGCACAGGTCCGGCGTGGGGCATCGGGTATTCCGGTTGAAATCGCGGGATCAGGACGGCGTGCCGGGATCGGCGAGTATGCAGGTCAGCATCGCCTCAACGGCCAAGTCTTCACCGACGAAGCCCTTCGCCTCCGCCTTGGCGATGCGGGTCTTGATCTTGACAACAGTAACCTCGATCCGCAGCTGATCGCCGGGGACGACCTGACGACGAAACTTCACATCGTCCAGCGAGGCGAAAAACGGCACCTTGCCTTTGTTATCTGGAATACTGAGAAGGAAAACGGCGGCAGTCTGCGCCATCGCT
>JABMPG010000492.1 GCA_013203855.1 bacterium | reverse complement strand
CGTGTCGGTTTGCGGGCCATGGAACTCTCCTTAGCGGCCTGGGCCGCTGCTGATATTGTCAGGAGAATCCTACCCGCAAACCGACCTCCGTTCTATCTGGACCTGTGGGACGACACTGAATTCATTGTTTTATTGTTAATCCTGCCGGGGATTGTTGGGTGCGCCATCTTGTCCCATGCCGGTCCCCCGCAGCCCGAACGCTACGGGATGGTTATTCGGCTTAAGTCCGAAAAGATCGAGGAATACAAACGGCTGCACGCCCAGGTATGGCCCGGCATCATGAAAAAAAATCACGGACTCCAACATTCGCAATTACTCGATCTACCTGCACCAATTGGATGACGGGAAATATTACCTGTTCAGCTACTTCGAATACGTCGGCACGGACTTTGCCGGCGACATGAAGAAAATGGCCGCTGACCCGCTGACCCAGCAGTGGTGGAAACTGACCGATCCCTGCCAGGCGCCGGTTAAAAACCACAAGGACAAAGAGTGGTGGGCGCGAATGCGGGAGGTTTTTCACCAGCCATGAATCCCCGTGGACGCATTCTTGCCATGATCGAATCCCGTCAGCCCGATCACGGGAGACGAGGTCTGCCATTCGCTCGACAAAGCCCGTTGCCGGTTGGACGATCACCGCTCTGGCAAGCAAACCTGATCATCATGAATGAAGGCAAAGGAGGGTGTGAATGGGCATGACATCTAGAGAGCGGGTGATGGCGGCGTTTGCCCATGAAGAGCCGGACCGGGTGCCGATGTGGTGCGGCGCCTCACCCGAGTTCTGGGTGAAAGCCAGGCGCGAATTGAACCTGGATGACGAGGAATTGCGGCTCCGTTTTCACGACGATTTCCGCCGGGTTGTTGCCGTTTACGCGGGGCCTTCGCCCGAGCTGGCCAGCGGCGTCAGCTACCGGACGGTGTTCGGCGTAGATCGCGCCGGCATGGGGTATGGCCAGCCGCTTACCCATCCGCTGGCTGAAGCCACGCTTGATCAAATCCATCGGTATCCCTGGCCCAATCCGGCCTGGATGGATGTCTCGCGGATTCGGGCCGAGGCCGAAGCCTGGGGCGGCCAGTACGCCATTCTCGGGGGCGACTGGTCCCCCTTCTGGCACGATGCCATCGACCTGCTAGGCATGGAGAACATGTATCTGAAGATGTATTCCGAGACGCAGCTCGTCGAGGCTGTATTTCAGCATCTTGCCGGCTACTATCACGCCGTCAGCGCGCGCATTTTTGCCGCCGCAAGCAAGGCCATCGACATTTTCTTTATTGGCAACGACCTTGGCAGCATGACAGGACCCCTTCTGAGCGAAGATATGTTTCGCCATTTCATCCTGCCGCACCTCAAGCGTTTGGTGGATTTAGGGCACGACCATGGGCAGAAGGTCATGATGCACTGTTGCGGGGGTTACGCTCCGCTGATTCCTTCACTGATCGAGATTGGGCTGGATGGTCTGCATGCCGTTCAACCGTGTTGCCGGGGGATGGACCTGCGCCGGCTCAAGGCCGATTATGGCGACAAGATGCTGTTCAACGGCGGCATCGATTCGCATCACGTCCTGATCGACGGCACGCCGGATTCTGTGCGCGAAAAGACACGCGAGGTCGTTGAAATCATGATGCCGGGCGGCGGCTATGTCGCCGGGGCCAGCCACGACGCGATTCTCGAAGAAACACCGGTGGCCAACGTGCTGGCCATGTTCGACGCCTCCCTGGAGTGCGGCGCTTATGCCGCGAACCCTCCATGAACCATAGGCGATGAACATCTGTCCTCACCCCCGCGCTCCCGGTGCCGTCCCATTCCTGACCGGAAGGTTTCCCCCGATGTGACTCGTTACGGCTTGCCTTGCGGATTGAACAATATTTTGCTCGGAATTGTTTGGAGTCGTTTCGGATGATGTCCTCAAACCCCTTAGCCATTGGAAAGGATTACTAAACTTATGCGCCATTTATTCATGATCATGTTGCTAATGCCGATGTCCATCGGATTATGCCTGGCTGCCGATCAGGCCAAGGTCGCGCCCAAGACCGATCCGCTCAAAGCCAAGCCCGAAGTTGTCGAAGCCTGGAAAGACATGAGATTTGGCATGTTCATCTCCTGGGGGCCGGTGACGCTGACGGGCCAGGAAATCGGCCATTCGCGCGGCGTGGCAACTTGGGGAATGCGAGAAGGAGTTTTTGGGGGGAGGGGGCGCATCCCCGCCGAAGTCTATGACAATCTTTACAAGAAATGGAAACCTGAGAAGTTCGAGGCCCGCGAATGGATTAAGATCGCCCAGGACGCCGGAGCCCGTTACGTGATCTTTCTGGTCAAGCACCATGATGGATTTTGTTTGTATGACAGCAAGCTGACCGATTACAAGAGCACCGGGGCGGAATCGGCCTGGAAGGTCGATTACCTCAAGGAAATCGCCGATGCCTCTCACAAGGCGGACATTAAACTGATTGTCTATTATTCTCAGCCCGACTGGCATCATTTCGATTTCTGCGGCGAGCACCATGAGCGTTATATCCGGTATCTCCATGGCCAGGTGCGCGAAATCCTCACCAATTACGGCCGCATCGAGGGCATCTGGTTTGATGGACTCGGCGGCTCGGCCGAGCAGTGGGATACGCCGGCCATGTTTGCGATGATGCGCTCACTCCAGCCGAATCTGATTATCAATAATCGCGCAGGCATCGCCGGCGATTATGCCACTCCCGAACAATTGCTCGGGGCGTTCAATAACACATCCCCCTGGGAATCGTGCATCACACTGGGCACTCAGTGGTCATGGAAGCCCGACGACACGATCAAGTCGCTGAAAGAATGCATCGTCAATCTGGTCTCATGCGCCACCGGCGACGGCAATCTGGCCCTCAACACCGGCCCCATGCCCGACGGCCGGATCGAGCCGCGCCAGGCGGAGCGTTACCGCGAGATCGGCGCCTGGTTGAAAAAGCATGGCGAAAGCATCTATGGCACCCGGGGCGGGCCGTTCCGTGCGCCGCTCATCACGCGCATCAAGGGCAGGGCGGCAAAGGATTCGGCGCTGCCCGGCGACGTCTGGCAGGGCGGCTCGACGCACCAGGGAAACAACATCTATCTGCACGTATTCCATTGGCCCGAGACGGCGCTGGCGCTCCCGCCCATCGGACACAAAATCCTCGGCGCCACGGTCCTGACGGGGGGAGAGGCAGAGGTCAAGCAGACAACACAAGGGATCGATGTGCAGGTCGCCACAAAGTGGCATGATCCGATCGATACGATCGTCAAACTCGAACTGGACGGGCCGGCCACGGACATTCCGGTCGCCAAGTCAGCCGTGGTCGATTCCGGCTCGCTGGCCCTGGGCAAGAAGGCGACGGCGTCCAGCTCCTCTGGCGAAATCTATGCTCCCGCCATGGCATTCGATGGTGACCCTGGGACAAGGTGGGCGTGGGATCCCAAGGACACTGAGGCCTGGCTGGCAGTGGACCTGGGCGCGCCCAAAACGTTCGATCATGCCTGGCTCAGCGAGCGTGGATTTAACAGTTGGGTGAGCCAATATGAATTGCAGGTCAAGGATCGCGAGGAGGATCCCTGGCGGACGTTCCACCAGGGCACGACAATCGGCAAGGACTGCGAAATCAAGTTCGCACCCGTGACGGGACGGTATGTCCGGTTGAACCTGATTGAATTCAGCAAACGGATAACGCCGGCGTTCTGGGAGTTTCAGATCTATGCGCCCGAGCCAACCGAGGTTCCGTGATTGCACCCTATCGATTAGACTTAGCCCATCTTCCGCAGTTCAGAGCTAATGTTTCTCCGATTCCTGGGGTTTTTGGATTTCTGAGGCGAAAGTCGCCACTACATTTTGGATCTTCTTTGGGCGGTTGGGGAGGGGAAGGTCCAGCCACTGGAGCAGGATCGCCAGGTGGGGCTCGGGGCGGCTGACCGTGCGAAGGCGCAGTTCGGGACCGCCAAGCGTGGGCAGGACGATGTCGAGAGAGCGGACCTGGCGCATCTCTTGGAGGAGTTTGCGCGGCGCGCTGCCCAGGCCGCTGGTCTCCATCCATTGCTGGAGCGTGCGCCAGAGAATCAGCGAGAGGAAGCAGACGAGGATGTGGGCCTGGACGCGGTGCTGTTTCTGATGGAAGACCGGGCGCAGGCCGAGGTCGTGCTTGGCGATGCGGAAGGAGTCTTCGATCTGCGTGAGGCCGATGTAGGTTCGCCACAGTTCCTGGGCGCTTCGGCCGGTCAGGTTCGTGCGTAGGAGGTAGGCCCCGTCGGCCTGCGCGGCCCACTCCTCGAGTTCGGCCTTGCGTCGCACGTCGATGGCCAAGCGCTGGCGGCCTTTCGCAATGGGATCGGGGTGCTCGGAGATATGGACTTCGAAGAGGTGCGCGGCGCGGGAGAACTGGCAGAAGAGGCGTCCCACGCGTCTTTCGGCCCGGCCCCGGTCCCGCAGGGCGCGCTGGGGCGCTTGGGCCTGGGCCTGCATTTTCGCCAACGCCACAGCGAGTTTCTCCACTTGGCGCGAGCGCATGGCCTTTCCCTTTTCGGCCCGAAGCGGCGAGCGGCACAGGACGAACGTCTCGGTCGAGCCGCCGGGCGCGGCGCAGAGTTTGACCTCCACGCCCGAATCGATCTTCGACCAGTCGCCTTCGTCGAGCAACTCGCGCTCGAAGT
>JABMPG010000491.1 GCA_013203855.1 bacterium | reverse complement strand
GGCCTCCGAAACCAACAAGGAATCGCCCCCCAGCCCTCCCGCCCGTGCCCCGCCCCGTTTCACCCGTGAAGGATCGAGATGCTGGAGGGCGGCCTTCGAACTCGCTTGTGGTCTCGCCGCCTGCTTGTTAGGATTTTCCGTCCCCGGCCACAACCCGTCTCGGCCCGGGCGAAAATCCTCACAAAGGACTGATTCATGAAACTTCTGCCCCTTCTGGCCGGATTCCTTCTGGTTGGTGTCGATTTTGGAGCCTCTGCCGCGGCGCCCGAGCCATCCGTTGTCGTTCCCTATCCCGGTGATATCATGGCCGTCGAAAGCCTGCTTTACCAGGTTCGGGTCAATGGCACGGCGATCCCCACCCGGGAGGAAAAGTGCAGCGGGCGCGAGAAGGACGGCGGCATCCAGATCATGCACTCCGCTCTGTTCGGGTTTTCCGGCAAAGTCACCATCGAGGTAGAATGCGGCCAGGATTTCACCGAGTATCGTCTCTCTCCCACGCGGCTCGACCTGAAGGTTGACCGGAATGGGAACCGGCTCACCTTTGAACTGGATCAACCCCGGAACCTCGTCCTCACCATTCCCGAATGGAATCCTCTCGTGATTTGTGCCACGCCCATCGTGGAGCCGGTGGCGAAGGCTGAGAAGGTCGTGGTTTACGCGGAGGGGGTCCACGAGGTGGGCGAGCTGAGCCTCGAGTCGGACACGATCTACTACCTGGCTCCGGGGGCCGTGGTGAAGGGAAAGATTCAGATCAACGGCGTCCAAAACGTGCGTGTTATGGGCCGGGGCATTCTCGACGCCCGGGACGGCAACGGTTCGGCCATCAAGACGAGGGATTCCAGCGATATCGTGCTCGAGGGTTTCGGGATCCGGAACAAACTGGGGTGGCAGACCGATTTCCGCAACACCCGAAACGTCCAGATCCGCTATCTCAATCTCATGAGCTTCGATCGGAACACCGATGGCTTCGATCTCGGGCCCGGGTGCGAGAATTTCCAGATACGCGACTCTTTCATCGGATGCGCGGATGACGGCTTCGGTTGGCATGCCACCGACGCCAAGAATGACGGAGAGAAGCCCACCACCAACTGCCACGCCTCGGACTGCGTGATATGGAAGGGCTACCCCGGAAACGGCATCCGCATCGGTTCTTCTCTCGAGACCAGCTGTTTCTCGGACCTGAGCTTCACCAACATCGACATGGTCCATCTCACCGCCGGCTATGCAATCATCTGCGATCACTCCGACTGGGCCGAGGTCCGGAATATCCGGTTTGAAAACATTCGCAACGAGACGACACGCCCCTTCCTTTACATGGAGCTTGCCCCGACCCGGTACACGAACCTCGAAGGCTATCGTCCGGGCAAGATCCGGAACATCGAATTCGTCAATTGCTGGAGTCTGGGCGGTGGCGTGACGCTGAAAGGATTTGATGCCGAGCACCTGGTCGAGAACATTCTGTTCAAAGACACGATCGTCGACGGGGACAAGAAACTCACGTCGGAGCAAGACATCACGGCCAACGAATTCGTCACCGGTGTCCGGTTCGAATAGTCCCTTTTTCAGCATGTGTATTCACAGATACGATGAGCCGACCATCCGCGATGCGCGAGTGGCTATGCTTTGAGAATTGCCTGTCTCGAATGCAGAAACAGGAGCGTCGGTGAAGACGCTCCTGTCGGTCCCATGGCGATCCCGGGGATCCGGGATCTTCTCTGCCGTTCATGGGTTGGACTACTGTTGAGCCTGGGCCGGCTCGGTTTCCTCTTTGACTTCGGCGGGGGCCTCTTCCTTGGGTTTCGGTTTGGGTTCGATTAGATCCTTGCGTTCCTTCACCAGGTTGCGGGCGGTCCACTCTTGCACCTGATAGACCCAGGGGCTGTGACGTTCATTGAAGACAGGCACGGCATCCTTGGCGGCGTCGGCGGCTTTCCGGGCCGCGGCCAGAGACTCGGTTGAGGCGTGATCCTGGTCGGAGAAGAGCGGTTCGTCATATTCGGCGCTCAAGGTCACGTAGTAGTCGTCACCCTTGTGGGCCTCCTTGACCGCATAGGCCGTTCCCTGGCGGGTCTTGGCCTTATACGCCACGTTGAACTTGAGAGCGTCCGCGATGTCGGAATCGGTCTTCAGAACGTTCGTCATCCGAACGCTGGACAGCGCGCCTGCCACGGCACTGGCCTCGCTTGTCTTCATTTTCGTGTCGTCAGGCAAGTCCGGGATGGCATAGGAGCCGTTCGTCTCGACGAGACGGTAACTCTGGGAAGGCGTCGTGACATGATCCACATCCACCCACGCCACATCGTCGCGGGACACTGAGACGAGATCCGTATCGGCCCAAGTGTCCGTATCGGTGTCGAGCCAGTAAAGGTTTTCCTCAGCCAGATACACATGCGGGTCTCTGCTGAGGCGAAAGTAGCGGCCGCCTCCCATCATGGGCGCGTCGGGGCTGTCCGGCCGGGCTCGTTCGGTTCCCAGAAGCACGGTCCGGATCGGCTTGCCCTTTGAGTCGGCCAGAACAATGGTGCCACCCTCTCCGGCCTCTCCGGCCAAGCCGAATTCGCTATACTTCTCTTCACGCGCGGTCAGAGCGTCGGCGACGCGGATCTCAGTGAGTTCGAAGATCAGTTGCCTGATCTTCTTCTGATTGGCCGGATATCCCCCGATCGTTTCGATCGTCCAGTCGTTGGAGTCGCCGCAGGTGAGAACGATCTCCTTTCCTTCCTTCTGGAAGGTGATGCGGGCGATGTCGCCGACGTTGTCGGGCAGTGTGGGGAGAAGGGGATCTCCAGCTTCGATAATCTCCTTGGTCTGCCGTGCGCCTGTTGTATGTTGCTTTTGCCAAGCCACGATCGCCAGGATGCACAGGGCCAGCGCGATGATGAAAAGGATGATCAGTTTTCCGATTTTCATGATGTCTCGCTCCGAAGAGATGTTCCGTCTGTCAGTGGTTCAGGCCGCGCGTTTGCGCATGAGCCGGATGATGCCGATGATGGCGCCCAGAAAGACAACGGCCAGGGGGATCAAGGCGATGTTGACGAACTTGACCTTGAAGGCCAGGGCCTCGACGTCCTCGCGCAAGTTGCGACGCACGGTCCGCAATTCGCGTTGTGTCTCTGCGCGCTCGTTGCGGAGTTTGCTGACCTCGGCGATGTAGGCTTGGTTCAGCGCCTGGGTGTCCTGGGTCCCGCGCTGGAGCTCACTCAGCCGCCGGTTGGCTCCCTCTAACTTGGCGCTCAATTCTTCCTCGGTCACGCGCCATTTCTCCTGGGCCGACCGCTGGATTTCCTGGACACGCGTGAAGGGTCGCTGGGACTTGCCGCGCGACCGCAGACTGATGAGTTCTTCCGAGCCGGTGAGGTTCTCCACTACGTTTGTGGCAAAAGCCAGATTGTCGTTGAGTGGCTGCGCCATCTGCATACCCATGATGTTCTGGACTCTTACTGAATACTCATCGGCGATCATGTCCGTATCGGATACGACCACGATTGTCGTCGGTTCCTGGCTTTCCGTCAGGTGATCGGCGGTTTTTTCCGCGGGAAGTTTCTCGCCGTCTTCCGTTGTGTCAAGGGGCTTGCCGTCGGGAAACGCGCTCTTGAACTTGCCCGTGATCCTGACGGCCAGGGAAATGGGCGAACTCCCGGGCTTGTACCCTTTGCGAAGGCTGTCTGGATTGAGCCCGAACTTGCGCATCATGTCCTCGATCGTTGAGGCTTCGTCCGTTGTCTCCAGCAGCGGAGTCACCTCGATCTCATCGCTCGTAGTCGTCTTTGTCAACGCGCCGGCGTCGAAGAGCATCACGTCTTCCAACTGGCTGGTCACGATCTCGTTCTGATTCATGTTCTCGGGCGGGAGCCGGAGCCTGAGCATAAAGTCCTGGGCGCCTTGCTCGGTCTGAGTCTGGAGGGCGAGGTTAGGATCGGCCACGATCTTGGCCGCCTCGCCTCCGCCGCCCATGCCCATCATGGGGTTCTGGTTCTCGCCGGTTTCCATCGCGACTCCCCAGGCATCCAGGAGGCGCGGAAGATTCGACGAGAAGGAAGCCTGCATGAGCATCTGTGGGTTCTGGCCCATCGGTGAAGAGGCCCGCTCAACGCTGGAAAAAGGATCGAGAAAAGCCAGGACCTTGCCGCCCTTGAGGACGTACTGATCGATGGCATACTGGGCGGTTTCGCTTAGGTTCTTGGGATGGACGAGCAGCAGGAGGTCGGTGTCCCCGGGAATCTGGTTCACGTCCGGCTCGAGCGCCTCGACCGTGTTGCTGGCTCGTAGCTGCTGGATGAACATCCACGCCCGTTGCTGTTGCTGCTGGGGCATCGGCATCATCGGATTGGGCTGGGGCTGCTGTCCGGTCACGTTCAAACTGCTGAGGACCGCAACCTTCTTCTTCTCGGGATGGCTCAGGTTGTATAGCGTCCGGGAGACATCATACTCTAGGGTCTGTTCCTGGTCGGGGTGGAAAAAGGGGATCACTTGTTCGTGTCCGCTCTCGTCTTTGAGGACCAGACCGAGATAGAGCTGCTCGCCGGTGTTGCTGGGCAGGCCCTTCAGGCCATAGCGCTGAGCCCATTCCTCGATTTCCGTGTCGGGACGCGGGTCGCGGATCTCCAGGCGGAAGTTGCCGTCGGAGTTGCTTTCGTACTCGCGCAGCATGTCGATGACGCGGTCAGCGTAGAGTTTGAGTTGGGGGATATCCTGGATGGCTGTCTTGGAGTAATAGAGTGTGCCCGTGATCTCATCGTCCAAGGATTTCAGAATCTGCTTCGATCCCTGGGACAGGGTATAGAGTCTCTCGTCGGTCACGTCGATCTTGGCGCCTCTGAAAAGGACGACCGCGATGAGGTTGACGGCCAGCACGATAACGGCCACGACTATGAGTCCGGTGATGGATGTCAGTTTCTTATGCATGTATCAGTTCCTCATTGCGCTTTCTTGATGTCGAGGATCAGGCCGCAGGCGTAGAGCCAGCCCAGGATCAGGGAGGCGAAGAAAACCATGTCCGCCAGGTCCAGAACGCCCCGCTGAATCGATTGGAAGTGGGTGAGGAAACTCACCGATGCGATCGCGTCCATCATCCAGGCCGGCGCCCAGGCGTTGAAGGCCTCAAGAACCACGTCAAAGCCGGCCAGAATGAACAGCAGACAGATCACCACCGCCAGAATAAAGCTGACGACCTGATTCTTGGTGAGGGCCGACATGCAGATGCCGATGGACAGATAGGCCCCGGCCATCAGAAACGAACCGAGATAACCCACCGCTATGATTCCCATGTCGGGCTGACCCAGGTACATAACTGTGAGGACGGTCGGAAAGGTGAGAGCCAGAGCCATCCCGACGAAAATCCAGGCCGCCAGGAATTTCCCCGCGATGGCCTGAACGACGCTGACCGGCAGCGTGAGCAGCAACTCGATGGTGCCCGAGCGGCGTTCTTCGGCCCAAAGGCGCATGGCAACCGCCGGGATCAGGAACAGGTAGAGCCAGGGGTGCCAGTTGAAGAAGACATCCAGGCTGGCCTGCCCTCGTTCGAATATCCGACTCACCTGAAAGGTGAACAAGCCGTTGAGAAAGAGAAAGATCACAATAAAAACGTAAGCGACGGGCGTGGCGAAGTAGCCCTTGAGTTCGCGCTTGAAAATCGACCATGTGTTGCTCATGTGCGCTCGCCCTCCCGGGTTGTGATGTCACGGAAAACCTCGTTGAGATCGCCCGACTCGACACGGGCGTCCACGACCTGCCATCCCTTCTCCACCGCCAGCCCGATCGCGTCGCCGCAGATCGCTGCGCCCGGCTTCGGAAACAAGGTCAGGTGCGTCCGGTTATCCCCAGCGGTCACTTTCTCCACCTCGCGGACCCCGGCAAGATTCCGGAAAGCCGCCGGATCGATCGATCCGTCCCCGTGCGCGAGCACCAGGTTCACCGCTCCGTGACGCCTGGAGCGGATCTTTAGGTCGGTCGGAGTCTTGTCTTCCAGGATGCGCCCGTTGGAGATGATAATGGCCCGTGAGCAGACCGCCTCGACCTCTTCGAGAATGTGGGTCGAAATGACGATCGACTTATCCGCGGACATACGCCGGATCAGGGAGCGGACCTCATGTTTCTGGTTCGGATCGAGCCCATCTGTCGGCTCGTCCAGAATAAGAACCGGAGGATCGTGGAGGAGAGACTGGGCCAGTCCGACGCGGCGCCTGAAACCTTTGGACAGAGTCTCAATGATCTGGCTTCGCACGTCGCCGAGCCAGCACATCTCGACAGCACGGTCGACCCGTTCATCGATTTCCTTTCCGTGATAGCCCCGCATTTCGGCGATGAAGCGCAGGAAGCCAATCGTGGTCATGTCGCCGTAGACGGGGTTGCTCTCGGGCACGTAGCCCGTGAGGCGCCGGGCGGCCATCGAATCGTTGAGAATGTCGTGCCCCCCGATAGTGGCAGTGCCGGAAGTGGGGGTGAGGAAGCAGGTGAGCATCCTCATAACGGTCGACTTGCCGGCGCCGTTTGGCCCGAGAAAGCCAAGGACTTCACCTTTTTCCACACGAAAGGAGACACCCTTGACGGCCTCGATAGGCCCGAACACCTTCCTGAGTTTGTTCGTCTCGATCATCGACATAGGCATGGCACCTTCCATGGAGTTGGATGAAAAAGAAAGCGAACGGAAGCGAGACGAGCCTCCGCAGGGGAACCGATGCGCAAAATTCCGGCCAGCCACATCCATTTACTATAGGGGACTATTGTGACCATAAGGCGACAAAAGAGAAATACCAGTGCCAGATTGTCGCGACCTGAGAGTTGCATACAGAACGAGTGAGACAGACTGACGCAGTTAAAACACATGGCATAGACAAAACAGGCCACCCTCTGGGCGGCCTGTTCAAGACCCGGCGCAGATGTCCGGGAGTTTTTTTGTTATCCCCGCGAAATAAGGGCTAAACCCGCCTAAAAAACGCTATCCGAATCTTCCCGCGCCCTCAAAACCGCTCCCATGTATGGCACCGTGTATGGCAAAGACCCGCTCGAATCCCCGTAGACCTACCCCCGAAAAAACTCAAAATGTCCTGTTTTGTCCCTAGGCTATCCCGCCGCCGCGCCCCGCCTACGCCTCCGGATCGTACCCCAGATCCGGCATCGGCGCATGCTTCTCATGGTCGAAATGTGCCGCGCTCACCGCCGGCTCCAGCCTCACCCGAAGATTCGAAAAATCCACCCCGGCCATCGTGATATTCTTCCCCTCCGAAAACTCCGATATGTAGGCATAGTACGCGGGATAGTCATTGTCGTCCTTTTCCGGATCTTGATCCTTCTCCGGATCGATCACCCACTCCCGGGAACCCCAGCCCCGCCAAATATCCGCCCCATCCTCAGGAAGCGGATCCCCAACATTCCCAAAGTCCCCCCCCAGAACGATAGCCAGACGCTCATTGGCGGCATAGTCTATCCCCGCAAGAGCCTGCAAGATCGCCGTCACATCCGCCGTCCCCCTCAACTCCAGATCCTCCCCTCTCCCATAGGC
>JABMPG010000490.1 GCA_013203855.1 bacterium | reverse complement strand
GACTATGACCCCGCCATCGAGATCTATACACGCTACCTGTCCCAGTTTGGGGACTCCGCCGGCGGCCCCGAGGCGGCCAGGCGCCTGGCGAAGGCCTACTACGAGAAGCAGGAGTTCCAGAAGGCACGGGACGCATTCAACTTCCTCCTCGAACGCTACCCAGCCGACGAGCAGAAGGCCCTCGTCCTGCACTCGCGAGCCCTCTGCGAGATTCAACTCGGCGACAAACCCATCGCCCTACAGACCCTTCGGCGGATCCAGCAGCAGTATCCCGATTACGAGCCGGAAAAAATCGAAAAACTGATCCGTTTCGCCGGCACCGAGTAGGTCTGCCGACCATCTGAAGAATCACGCGAGAGGCGGGCGCCGGTAACACGGTCCCCGCCTCTTTTGGCACTGAGTTCAGGATTTTGCCGCCATGTCCCTTCCCTCGGACAAATCCGGACGCCTCCAATCGTTCTCCTGGTTTCGAAACGAGATCGCGCGGCGGATGGCGGGGGCCCGGATCGGTGAGCCGCTCGACCTGGCCCCCGCCACAGCAGGCCTCGATGAACGCCTGGCCCAGTGCATCTGGCTTGATTCCCTGCTCCTGCACGCAGGCCTGAAGACCGACTCCGGCAAAGCACTCGAGATTCGCCATCCTGGCTACTGGAACCATGGGCAGGGCCCCGACTTCCGTGAGGCACGGCTGCGCATCGACGGACGCGACGTCCGCGGCGATGTCGAGGTCCACCTCCGAGTCTCGGGATGGCGCCAGCACCGCCATCACCTGAACCGAGAGTACGACAACGTGATCCTCCATGTCTGCCTCTGGGCCGACGAGGGTTCGCGTGTTCTTAACTCCCAGGGCCACCCCATTGAGAACTTCACCATGGAACCGGTTCTGTTCCCGGATCTCGACACAATTCGCCAGACGGTCCGCGTAGAGGAATATCCCTATCAGAGCTCGGCGGCAGTCGGGCGGTGCCAGCCCTTGATGTGTTCCCTCGACGAGAACTTCCTCAGCCGCATGCTCGACGCGGCCGGACGCGAACGACTTGAGTCCAAAGCGGCGCGTTTCGCCGATCAGGCAGCGGGAGAGTCGCTGGATCAGGTCTTCTACCAGGCCATCATGACCGCGATGGGACACGGCCCGAACAAGAGCCTCTTCTTTCTCCTGAGCAAGCGCGCGCCCCTGTCCGAACTTCTCGATTACCTCCAGGATCTTCCCGAAATGCGCGGCGGGGATCGAGAGACGGCCCTCTCGAAAGCGGTCTTTTTCTTCCAGGCCATCCTCCTTCACGTGGCGGCCTTGACCCCCGCACAAGACCAGGACCTGACCAATGTGGACGAGCAGACCCTGGAATATCTGGGCAGCCTACGCGAGATCTGGCGAGACTTCGAAGGATATTTCGAAGACCGGCTGATTCCGCCGACGCGCCGATGGACCACCGGTGTGCGTCCCGTGAACTTCGCTCAGCGCCGATTGGCCGGAGTGGCCTGTCTCCTGGCCCGCCACTTTCTCGGCGGTCCCGTCGCGGAGGTCTTCGCGCGCCGCATCCTGAGCATGGATCCCGCTCTCGGAGGGCGGGCCCTCCAGAAGTGGATCAAGGCAAATCTCATCGAGCCCTTTTCGGTCCGGCAGCCGGAAGATTACTGGTCTCTGCGCTACACCTTCACGGGGAAGCGGGCCGCGCGAGAGATGAAACTCGTGGGAGACAGCCGAGCCGCGTCCATCGCGTTCAACGCTCTTCTGCCCCTTCTGCTCGTTCATGCCCGCACCATTGCAGACCAGGCCCTTGAGGAACGCATCTGGCGATTGTTCCATCTTTTCCCCGCTCTCGACAGCAACGCCATCACCCGCCACATGCGCACGCGATTATTTGGAGAAGATGAGCGGGCCGGCCGTCTTCTCACCGTCGAGGCCCGCCAGCAGGGCCTCTTCCAGATTTTCGCCGATTGCTGCAACCACAACGACCAGGACTGCGCCGGCTGCTACTATCTGCAAGCGCGACCCGCGTCATGAAAAGTAGCCGCCCTTTCGAAATTCCCTCTCCCAGACCCGATAATCAGGTCAGAAGCCCAAAGCCGAAAAGGTGAAACCCCTTGACCCCCATTCGGCCAGTGGACTACGATGTGAGAAGTTGTCCCGATCATATTCTGGAAGGTCGCGAAATTATGACAAAGAGGGGACTGGCGGCTTTGCTCGCGATCTTCGTCGGGGTCTTATTCCCGACCGCCTGCCTGCGCACTTCCCACGATGTGCATGTCCAACTCGACGTGCGCCACGTGCGCCGCGCCTCCCAGGAAATCGAGAAAGCCGTCGCAAGACCGGCCGCCCAGACCGGGGAAAGCCTCCGCAACCTGGGAACGGCTGAACCGGCCCGCCCCGCCCTGGCGCCCCTGATTCTTACCCCCGCCATGGAACGCGCCTTGGAGGATAGACGGGAACGCCACCCGTTTTTGCAGCACTTCAAATCTCTCGGACTGATGGGGGAGAACAGCAGCGGCATGCTCGAAACAAGGCAAAGTCCACATCTCGAAAAGCCGGAGGTCCGCCGCAAGATTGAAGAAACGATCATCGCGGAGAACCAGGCGCGGTCTGTTCTGTATCGGGAAATAGCCGCCCAGACCACTTCCACCGAAACCGATTCGCTGGCGCAGGTGAGCGAGGTCTGGGCCGAAACGCTACGTTCGCAGGCGAGTCCCGGCGACTGGATCCAGGCGCCCCTCAGCGAGACGTCAGCCCAGGAGTTTCTGAAATCCGAGATGGGAAGATCCTTATTCAGCGCGCCGGAACCGGGCGGCTGGTTTCGCCTGCCGGGGGAGCCCGGCGGACATCCTTAACAACAGAGGGAGGAATCGAAGATGCGTTGGCATACTGGGATTGGCGGGCTATTGGGAGCGGCATTGATTGTGCTCAGCCTGATGAGCGGGTGTCACACTAGCCATGATATTCACATTACGCTCGACATCCGCCACATCGAAAGCGTCGTGGCCTCGGACAGTCCGGCCATGCAAACAAGAGATCTGGCGGGAGACATGACGGCCGGCTTTGTCAGCGGCCAGGCCGAGTTCACGCCGGTTCTGCGCGAGGCGGTTTTGAGCCGAAACCTTCGCCATGACGAAATCCGCGGTTTCCTCGAGAAGGGACTGATCGGAGAAGGAAACCTCGGACTGGTGGAAGTACGCCTGGAAACCGCGGCCCAAATCGCTGAGCCCGACAAGAACCGCCTGGCCAGTCTGGTCGCGGAGGAGAACGAGGATCGCCAGAAAATCTACAACGAGTATGCCCAGATCAAGGGGCTCGATATCGGCGGCTGGTCGGAAGTGCCCCTCCACTTTGCCGAGGAAATCCGCCAGCAGTTGATGCCCGGCGACTGGTTCCAAGTTCCGGGACATCCCGATTTCTACACCCGATTCCTGGAGGGACCGATCGCGCCTTTCTTCCCCACCGAACCCACTCCCAGCGCCTGGGTGCAGATCCCGGCGGCTTATATGTCACCTTCGGCTCCCCGGGAGGCTGCTCCCCCTATGGAGTAAAGCCCCTGCCGCTTCACCGTCGAACGTGATGGAGACTTGTGGCCGGAGGGGCTGACAACACAGATGAGACACCCCGGGCCAGCGGCCCATGCCTGAAGAAACCACCAGCAAATCCCCCCCTCCTCGTTCCCGCCTGCGCCGGATGGCCCGCCTTTTCCTTCCGGCGCTGGCGATTTTCATTGCCCTCATCCTGATCGCGACACTCTCCCTCTTTCTCACGGCCGATCGGTGGCTTCCCTGGGCGGTCCATCGCCTTGCCATGGACCGCGGACTTGACCTCCAGATCGACTCGCTTCAGATCCGCTCCCTTGGCCGGATTCAGGCGCAAGACATTCGTCTGGCGCTTCCCGAATCGAAACATCCCGCGGTGCTTCTGGAGTCCGGCATCGTGACATACGCCTCATTGCCCAATCTTCTCAAGGGACGCACCGATACCGTCGAACTGCGCGGCCTTCGCATCCGTGAGGATGAGATGGTTCGCCTCCAGAAATGGCTACCTGATCAGGAAAAGAAGCCCCGGAAGCAACCCATCGATCCCTACGGAATCCTTGCCGAAAAGATTCCCCGCCGGGTCGATCTTCAAGACGCCAGCCTCGAAAGACCCTCGGGTGAGATGGTGAGAATCGAAGTTCTGACCACGGAACGCAGACCCCTGGAGGGCGGTGCTATCGGGTTGGACCTCTCCGTGAAAACCGGGCCACTGGATGCTCTCCTTGGTGAGGAGATGAACGAGCCCCTCCTGGTCGACGCGTCGGTGAAGGTAACGACGGATTCGATCCGCCTGGTCCGCCTAGATACCAACCTGGGTCAACTGGCGGGCCTCCACGCCGGGGAGCAGGCTCTGGCATTTCACGAGGGCCAGTGGGTTCTGGATCTGAAAGACACACATCTGGACCCTGTGGCATGGATGGAGTCCTTCGACATCGCCCTGCCCGGCCGGGCCGAGGCCGATCTGCGCATCGACCGGATCGCGGTCACGCCCCCGCCCGTCGGATCCAAACCCGCCCGTGTCGAGGTCGAAACCAGTGTGGTGTTCAAGATCGAGAGTTGGAGAGATTTCACGGAAGGGAGTTCCCTTTTCGATGTGGTCCAGAAACTCCAGACGGAAGCATCCTGGCGCCAGTCCTCGCGAGAGCTCGATCTGAGAACCTCGAGCGATCTCGCGGTGGGACGGCTGGAACTCCCCCGACGGGTCCTGGAGAACCTCGCGTTGCGGACCGAGGCGACCGCAGCCTATGGGAAGGACCGGGTGGATTGGACGGCCCGAATCGAAGGCGCCGGGCCTCAGGCCGATTCCCCCGCGCCCCGGATACCCCGGCTCCACTTCGCTGGAAATCTGACAGGCAGCGCCATGCCCGCCACGTCCTCCGCGAAACTCGATTTCGATTTCCTCACACACCTGGAACGGCAATCCCGCCGAAGCCCCGACATGCCGATCAAGGGTTCTCTCCAATACGGCCCCCCCTCGGCCGGAGGAAATCTGCCCATCTTGGCCCAACTCGGGCTGAGCCTGGGAGATGGCTATCTGAGCGCCGTGGGACGGGCCGAAATCGACGCTCAGGGAGAACCGGGAGAGGCGTCCCTCAGTCTGGCGCTCCACAATTTTTCTCTGCCGGATGCCCTGGCCCTTCTCGAAACGGCGGGGACGACGATTCCAATGACCGTGCAGGGGAAGGCAAACGGCGCGGCGTTCGTGCGATACCCATCCGATGGTGACATGAAAGTCGGGTCCCGCATCGTCTTGCGCGATTTTCAACTCCTCCTTCCGGGCATTCCGCCGATTCCCGCCCGTCCCGTCGAAATTCTCTCCTCCGCAACTCTCCAGGGACGTCCCGTGGCTCCCGGCGTTTTCTCCTTGAGAAATCTTCACGCCGAAATCGCAAACACGCTGGCGCTTACCGCTGGCGGCGCCTTCGCCCTGACCACGGACACCCTCAGTGCGGATTTGCATCCCAAAGTTGCCGCGCCCAGTCTGGCCGGATTGCTCAGCCTCTCGCCAATACCCATTCCGATCGCCCTGGACGGACGGTTGAACTCGTCGGGCCGCCTGGAAGTGAATCTCGGCCCAAGCCTTTCCATGCGTCACGTCGGCGAAAACCGACTGGCCGACCTGCGCATCGGACATGTGGGAAAAGGGAAGAGGTTTTTCGCCCGAGTCGACGAGGTGTCGGCAAGCGGCACGACGCAGGCCGCCATATCCCACGCCGACCGAAAAGCCTCGCACCAGGGCCCCCTCTCTCTGCGCGGATTCACGCTCGATCTGGCGGACCTCACCTCCGATATGACGACGGGAAGCCTAACCCTCGCAAGCGCCGAATTCAGCGGACCCAGCGATTGGAGCCAGACCGGAAAGACCATGCAGGCCTCCCTCGACGGACGCTTGAATATCGAACGTCTCGACCTGGCGCTGCCCCTCGCGGGTATCCATCTTCCCTCCTGCCTCGTAAATCTGAAGACGCGGGCACGCAGCCAGTCTTCGGCGATTGAAGGAATCACGCGATTCGACCTGACCGAGACCGCGATGCGTCTATTGTGGCTGAACCTGCCGGGAGGGACCGCTCGCGACCTGGATATGCGAATCGGTGGGAGCGGCGTCGCCGACGTGGAAATGAAATCCCCCGGTCACCCGGAGGTCCATCTGGACCTGACCCGATTCCACGTGGGGGTCGCCGATCTTCTGGACCTGGAAACGACGGGAGATCTCCGGTGGGAAAAATCCGGCGTCCCGGCCGTTAGTTCGGTCGATCAGCGGTTCAAATTATTCCTCGCCGATCTCTCCGAAACGCTCGGAATCGCCCGTCGAACGGGTCTCCTGAAAAAGCGTACCGCCCTCGACCGGATCGATCTGACCTCGGGCAGTCTGCGCATCGATCCGGGCCGGCTCCAAGGCCCGGACTGGCGCTTCGAAGGCGTCGCGAGGCCCACGGGCATCGGGGGCAAACTGGACGCAGGCGCGGTGGTGTGGCGGGGCCTCTCCGGACGAATCCGCACGCCCGGGATCGCCCTCCAGGACGTCAGCACCGCGACCCTGGCCCAGAGCCTGGAAGGACTTGACGCCCGGTGTGGACTCGGCGGTCTCTTGGCGGCGGGCATTCGGCTGGACGATCTCCGATTCGAGGCCCGGGCCGACAAAGGATGGCTGAATGTTACGCCTTCCTCCTTCGAGGCTTACGCCGGTAGAGGCGTTCTGGCCGCGCAGGTCGATTTGACGACTTGGCCGATCACCGTGCGAGTCCAGGCGCGAGTTCTGGGGCTCGATCTCGGACTCTTCGCCCAGGACTACAACTTGCGCAAAGTGCGAATGGCCGGACGGGTCGACGTTCACCTCTCCGCCGTCTACGGCCCTGCCGGACGCGATCTGGAGGCGCGCGTCTTCAAGGCCTCTCCCCGGATCGAGGTCGATCGCGTTACCGCCTTCAAACTCCTGGTCGACTGGCCACGCATGTTCGGCGCCGAGTTTCTGGACTGGGGTCCGTGGGACCGAGACAGAACCTTCCGACGTGCCTATGGTGGCGACGAAATGGTTCCCTTTGACGAATTCGAGATCACAACGCGCTACACAGACAATACGCGCGAGTTCGTCAATACGATCGTATTGGGCAATCCTCGTTTCAACTTCACCGTCACCAACAAAATCGATCTGGGCATTGTTCTCGAATTCCTCCGGCTCAAACAGCAGAACCTCCTCGGAGTTTTCTGACGAAGCCCGTCAAACGAGGATCGGCCCCGATTGCGGGCGAGGGCTCAGGCCGGCTCTGCCGGTTCGCGCAGGATCGCCCCAGCGATCAGGCCTGCGACGCAGGTTTCGATGACCGTGCCCAGGAACCACGTCCCGGCCAGGGTGAGCGGAATATCCATGAAGGAATAGGTTCCGAAGCCCATGGAGAAGCCCGCTCCCACGCCGAAGAGAAGGCCGTAGAGCAGACCGCGCCGTAGCGTTTTCCTGGCAACCATCCAAGCGTAGATTCCGGCGAAAACCAGGGCCGAGACGATCGTCACCGCCTGCATGAGGCCGAGTTTCATCTCGATCATCGGCCGCCACAGAGCCGCTGTTTCGCGATACACCGACGCGAGCAAAAGGTTGTGAATGACGAAATCCAGAACCGTGCAGACGACATAGATCAGGACGACGGTCAGAATGTAGCGCTTCACCATGTTTGAACTCCCTTCCGATTGAGTTATGGTCCTTTGTCCCGCGAAAGCGGAGAGACAGCTCTGTTACTCGTTGGCGCGTTTGCGCACGGGGGTGACCTGATAGTCCGAGCGATTCAGGAAAAGATTCGGGTTCTCGTCTTCTCTGTTCGTGTAGTAGATATCTCCCCCGTCTGTCGTCCATCGATAGCGGAAGGCGTCGGTGTCGGTTTCGACCTCGCCGGTGCGGGGGTTGACATAATCCTCCTGCCCGGTGAGCACGAGGAAATTGTCGTTCATGATCTCCTCGCGGTTTACGGAGGTGGACGCGGCGATTTCGCGGTCGATCCGCTGTATCTCGCTGTAGATTTTGAGCACGAGGTCGGCCCGTTCCCGCTGGCCCTCGGCTTCGCGAAGGATCCACTGCGGACTGAATCGGATCGAGAACCGCATCACGTCCATGACCGGCCGCCACTTTTCGAAATCGGGCACGGGCGCGCGAAAGACCAGCGTGCGGGTGTTCTTCCAGGTGAGGGCCGCCCGCATGTCCACGACGCCGCAGACCATCACCTCCCGGAAACGGACCCCGCCCTCGGTGTATTCGAAGACGGCTCCCGCCGCGTCGGCCTGAAAGGTCTGATGGGGCAGGCCGATCGCGGAGAGGATCTGGTTCGTATAGGCCATGCCGCGGTTCATGGACTGGATCTCGCCGGGCAGTCGCGAAATGTGGCGTGTCTGGGGGGAAACAGCGTTGGGATGAAGAGCCGAGAAAAGCGATTGCAGATGGGCGGGGGCGTCTTCATAGGCCCGCACGGTCGCGCCCTGGTAGGCTGAGCCGACGGGGAAATACCCGGCGCCGATACCGGCGTGGGCATAGACGATGTCCGGCAGAATATGAAACGCCACCGTCCCGCGCGAATCGCTTTTGAAGACCAGGTCGCATTTGGCCTCCATCGAATTGATAGGACCGCCGACCGTGAGCGGGTTCACCCGGTAAATGCCGCCCTCGGCCAGCCAGCCCTTCGGCACCAGAATGGTGAAGGCGTTCTCCCGGGGCTCGGCGACTCGATTGAAGGCAAGACCGGAGCCCAAGTCCTCCTGGGCCGCAACACGGGACGCGCTAAATGGCGCTCCCAGGCAGAATAAGAGAAGCAACACAACGCAGAACGCGCGTTCCATGCTCGCGCCTCCTTCTCCCGAGAAGGGACGTTTCTATCGTACTATCTTACCGATCGCGTCCTATCCTACCGCATCGTCTGGAGTTTCGCGGTAATTCTCTGCACCGCGTTCGCGTTCAGTTTGCGCGGAATGCGGCTCCAGTGCTCGGAAGTGCCCGCTCCGTCATCCCAGACAAGAACCGGCTCGCACCCCGAGCCCAAAAACTCATAGTGGTTGTCGAGGGAAGCCGCGCCCGCTCCGAAACCGACCATCATGCGGGCGGCGCTGCTGCCGGCGTTATAGCGGACCATCTTCATCGCCAGCAGGTAGCGGCCCGGCGCGGGCTGGAATTCGTCGCGGGAGTTCAAGAGACGGGCATCATATCCTGCACGCTGAAGGCGTCGGATCAGGTCGGGCTCCATGAAACGGGCCACTTCGGCGTGGAGCTGATACTGCCGAGGCTCGAGTTGGTCCGGGTCGCCCCGGTCGTTGAAAACCTGGATCTCGATCTTCTGTCCCGAAGGGGCCAGTGGCGCTTGGGGACCTCTGGCGCAACCCGTCAGCAAGAGCAGACTCAACATCCAGATGATCCACATTCCACGCATTCGCATGATCCGATCTCCTTGTTCTAGTCTACCCACGAAATCTGCGCGTACACCATGCAAAATGTAGCACTCCGGGAAACCGAATGCAACCACGACCCAAAGCCACCGCAGTGCTCCGTAAATTTACCCAAGTTGGGACTTCTCGGCTTTTTGCGTTGTTTTCGGGTCTTTTTCGCCTATAATTCAGACCGTATCTGCAAAACGGTTCCCCTCAGCCGGTCCCGGACCGGCCACTTCTTTTATTGGGAGGCAGCAAATGGCTTTTACACTTCAGATCGGCGATCAGGCGCCCGATTTCAGACTTCCCGCCACCGACGGGAAGACTTACTCCCTGGGTGATTTCAGCGACGCGGACGTGCTCGCGATTTTCTTCACCTGCAATCATTGCCCCTTCGTGATCGGCAGCGACGAACTGACCCGCAAGACCGTGCTCAAGTACCGCCCCAAGGGCGTGGAGTTCGTCGGCATCAACTCCAACAGTCCCAACACCTACCCCGAGGACTCCTTCGACCACATGGTCGAGCGCATGAAGGAGCACGATTTCCCCTGGACCTACCTGCACGACGCCACGCAGGACATCGCCCGGGCCTATGGGGCTT
>JABMPG010000489.1 GCA_013203855.1 bacterium | reverse complement strand
TTCCCGGGCGGGAACATCATCGTGGAGAAAATCGAAGGGGATGATGTCTTTATCCGCCAGGATCTTCGGGACACGGCGGGATGGTGGTTTTACTGGTGTTTCCGAGTCCGAAACGCGCAGGGCACAAACCTGACTTTTCATTATGCTGACAGCAAGAACTGGAAGAGCGTGTTCGGCGCGCGCGGTCCTGCCATCTGCCGGGATCGCGGGATGACTTGGACCTGGCTGGGGAGGGAGAAGGCGACGGAGGATTCTTTTTCCTATTCGTTTGGTCCGGAGGAAAAGGACGTGCGATTCAGCTTCGCGATGCCGTATCAGGAGGCGGACCTGCGCCGGTTTCTGGACCGGCATGACGGGAGCCCTTATCTGCGGGACGAGGTGCTGTGTGAGAGTCGCAAGGGGCGACGGGTTGAACGACTTCATCTCGGATGCCTGGACCGGGAGCCGGAGTACCGGCTTCTGTTTACCTGCCGACACCATGCCTGCGAGATGATGGCGAGCTATGTTCTGGAAGGGCTGATGGAAGAGGTGCTCAGCAATTCCGAGGCCGGGCAGTACTTCCACCGGAGCGTGGAGATCCTGATTGTTCCCATGTTGGACAAGGACGGGGTGGAGGACGGGGACCAGGGCAAGAGCCGCAAGCCCTGGGATCACGTATTGGACTATCGCGAAGAGCCCATCTATCCGGAGACCGCGGCCGTGATGGACTTTCTTCCCCGATGGTCGCAAGGGAAGCTCGTTATGGCCGCGGATGTGCATTGCCCTTCAATCCGGGGCAAGATCCACGAGGTGCTCATGTCCCCGGATCGGTTGCGAGGCCCGGAGAACTGGGCGCGGGCGGAGGAGTTCTTCGCCGTATTGGAGTCGATCCAGCAGGGACCATTGAAGTTCCGTCTCGCCGACAGCCAGGAATTCACGACCTGGACAGGGCCGGAGGGCCACAAGGGACCGACTCCCCGGTTATTCACCACGTGGGTGCGGACGGTGCCGGGAATTCTGTTCGGGACGGCGTTCGAGATCCCCTATGCCAACGCAGGAGGGGGCGAGGTGAATCAAATGACTGCCCGGGCCTTCGGGCACGACCTGGCGCGGGCCCTGCCCGTTTACCTGGAAACGAAGGCCCGCCGTGGCGCGGCTACCGAAAGGCAGGCGGTTGAAACGGCGGAATGATCCGCCGGCTATCATGCATAGATGCTCCCCAGGCCGACCCTCCGGCGGTGGGATGGGCGCGCGAGGTCCCGCTCCTGACCTCGTGCGCCCACTTTCGCCGTTTGGGCCGGGTGGAAAAGAAAGGAGGTGTCGGAAGGGGCGACACGATCGAAGAGGGGGCCGTGGCTCCCTGGCTCAACCGCTCAACTGCCAAAGGATCCTTTCTGTATCATGGAGCGGCATCTTTGCGCGGCAGCAAATCAATCCTGTATCCAAGAGGAGTCGAGCAATGAAAAATGAATGCGCAAGACGTGTGATGATGAGAGTAGCAGGGCTCCTGGCATGTCTGGTCCTTCTGGCCACCACGACGGTCTGGGCTCAGCTTCAGGTGAATTCCTCCCTGAGAGATGGTTTTGTAGGTACTGCGAGTGGGAACGTTGATCCCAATGGCGCGAATAACGAGGAGACGCGTGTTTCTGCAGCTCACGGGTTTCGGTGGGGGGGATATATGGGAACCGCCACCGCCCATGCGAACCGGAAGATCGACATCTATGGAAGCGCGATCCGGTTTGTCTATTCCTTTAACCAAAGTAGTTACGTGTACACGATCTTCTCCCGCAATGGCACGGGCGTGGCGACGGACTATGTGGACCTGAGCGTAACCGGCGCGAAGGTTCTTCTGAACATCAGCACCCGGCGCGCCAACGCGGAGGCGATCCGCCTCATGTTGCGGGATGGAGACGGGGCGTTGTTTGTGTCTGAGCCCGTGAACCTGGACCCGGCCGCCCTCTCCTTACTGGTCGAGGTCGAGGTGGGTTCGCTTTCCTGGTATGCCTTGGACCCGGGCCACGTGCTGTTGCTCAACCAACTGGCGACGGCGGACGAGACCGCCCTGAATAACGGCCAGCTCACCTGGTCGGGCACGGCCGGTTCTCCAGATTTCTCGCAAGCAACGGGCGGCGGGGTGTACGTCGAGACGGGATGGGACAATTGGAGCACTTCACTGCCCAACGTCATTTACTTTGACTACATGGAATGGTCCTCCAACTATCAGGAGGTCGGGTTCATTCCCAGCTTCGGCCATCCTCTTTCAGACGCCCTGGGTTTCAAC
>JABMPG010000488.1 GCA_013203855.1 bacterium | reverse complement strand
TGATATTGTCAGGAGAATCCTACCCGCAAACCGACCTCCGTTCTACCTAGTCCTGTGGGACGACACTGATTCCAGAGCAAGGATGGAAAAGTATCGCCCCTCTATAACGCCCGAAGATGCTTCTCCCTGGATTGCCGCTTCTGGCCTGTGGCATCCTCAATCACCCAGTAGAAGGAGAATGTGTCCGCGCCGCCTTGGACTTCCTCCAGGTGGTCGAAGGGATAATTGTCGATTCTCTTGCTACGCCATTCACCGTCGCCGATTCGGAAATGGAGGGTCGCTGATTGAATCTCGGACGGTGTGTCGGACAGGAAGGTGTAGGCGAACCAGGAATCGGGATCGATCTGCAGGACGTAGCCGGTGCTAAAGTCGTCGTCCCCCCGGGGAAGAGCGACGGTCTGTTCTAGGTCCTTCCCCAGATAGTCGATGGGCCCCGGGGAGGCGAAGCGGGGCGAGTGAACTGATTCGGACTTCACCGAAAAGCCGACCAGCCCTTTGGGTGGAACGGTCACGGTGAGGAGGCCATTCTCGATCGGCTTCTCGCTCCTCCGGCCGGTTGCGCTGTAGACCGTGGCCACACGGGGAAGGCTCCCTTGACCTGCGATCTCCTCTCCGAGAGTGACGGTGACCTCGGCGGGTTGGGCGTCTTCGTTCATCAGGGCCGCCGCGAAGAGGCCGTCCCTACGCGCGCCGAGCCAATCGATCTGCATGTCGTCCACTTCGATCAGGCCGCGCTTGAGCCAGAGCCACATGCCGTCTTCGTCGAAAAAACGGCCCGGCTCGAAGCCATACATCCGGTTGTCGAAATAGGCGTAGGCGTATTGCCGAATCCAGGGAAACTCGATCTTCTCGTTCGACCAGGACCACGCTTGCGAGATCAGGAAGTCCTGCAACTTTGCGAGGTACGGCGGGAAATGGGTGTATTCGATAGCCGTGACGTCGGGTCCTTTGTAGGGATAATCCGGCTTCATGTAGATCGTTGAGAAATGGTCGATGTAGTAGCCGGGATAGTTCGCGGCGCGGCCGATGGTCTCGTGTCGGGCGACGGTTTCGAAGAAGGGATCGCCCGTGTAACGGGAAAGCCGAATCAGATCGGCCACGTAGCAGTTCATGGTGATGTTCGGGCTGCGGAAGATGTCGCGATGAGAGAACTGCTTGGAGTTCTCGACATTGAGCCCGACGCGGGACAGGAGCCAGGCCGGAACGGTCTCGTCCTGAATGCGGTCGAAGGCATCAGTCCGCACCAGCGGAACCCTTAAGCCGTGGACGTCGTCCGTGAACCGATACCCCAGGATCATGCGGGTGCTTCCGTTCCAGCCGTGAACGCAGGCGCCGCTGTGCCAGGGATCGTGCAGAAAGCCAGCCTCTTTTAGCGCATCGGCCCGGATCGTGACCGAACCATCCGGAATCCGAGGCTGCACCCAGACGCTGTTGGCGATCAGGCGTCGGCCCGCTTCTTCGGCGGCGTCAAGATATTCCCGCTTGCCGGTCGTCTCGTAAAGGCTCAGCAGGGCCGGGAGATAGGGCGCCGTGCCCATGATCTCGAACCCCACGTGCGAGATCTGCCGGGTGGGGGCGGTACGGACAAAGGCGTCGATGTAGGCCTCCGCGCCTTCCTCCGCCCGGGCCAGTTCCTCCGGCTCGTCGGTCATCCGATAGCGGTAGAGATGCTCCAGGAACTCCAGGCTCACGCCTTCCGGGAAGAGCGCATTCACCCGTCCCATGGACCAGAAGGCCGGCTCATCCGGAAAGCCATAGGGTCGATAGCCGGGTGTGCGTCCCCGGCTCATGAGGTAGAAACCCGCATAGACGCTGGAAGGGAAACCGGATGGTCCGCCGGTCAGCGCCGACGGCTCTCCTCCCCCCGGGCCGGGATAGGGCATCATGGTCCACGCCGAACGCGAGAGGCAGAAGGCCATCGTTGGGATCGCGCGTCTTACGTACCAGTCGCGATCTCCAGTGATGAGATAGTTCTGGATCAGCGTCAGGGGTGAGCTGTGATTGAAAGCGTTGACCACCGGCCACGACTCGCAATAGGCGTGCGCCATCGCCCGGTCGCTCCAGCCGCTGTACTTCTGTTCCGCCATGATCAGGTCCTGCACGTTGAAAATCGCGTCCGTAAGGGAAGAGTGGTAGTTCTTCTTCACGTCGCGAAGCGCGAGAATGTCATCGGTCACGTGGCGGAACATGTCGTACCATCCCCCGATCCGGAAAAGGGGACGATAGGAAAACGTGAAGGTGTCTCCCGCATCGAGAACGCCCTCGGGCCGTCCGGGAAGAGGCGCGAACAGCCAGGTCTGTACGCCGCCGCCCGATCCGCGAATGCCCAGCCCATAGACACTGTCCATGGCGGTCGCCCAACGAAAGGGAACGGAATCCGGGTCGGGTGCGATACCGAAGGTCGCCTGGCTCGATCCGCCCGCCGGTCCGGCGAGAGGCAACGTCATCAAGCTGCATCCGTTCGAGGAGGCATTCTCCCGGACGAGCGCCGAGACCGGGGGGATGAATCGTCCGAGAAAGGGCTTGCCGCACAGGAGATAATCCACGCTCTTCAGATCGGTCTCGGGTCCGCTGAACATGCCGAGGCTGTAAGCCCCGGCGCGATTGGCCTTGAACCGACACTCGACTAGCGGCTCGGAGGCTCCTTCGGGCAGGGACCACACCGCGACCAACTCCCCGAATTCGCACGAAGCCCTCAATTCAACTTGATTCGGCCCCAGTCGCCGCATTTCCGTCGGCACGAGCCACGCCACTCTCCCGCTTTCGAAGATGTCCGCCGTCGTGACGGTGGTCGGGCCATCCTCCGTGGGAACGGAGCAGACCCAGCGATCGCACGCGAAGTTGAAGTCAACCACGACCTCGCTGTGATGGGCATAGACGAGAAGCCAGCCGAAGGGCTGTGTCCGCTTGCCGTCGGCGTACCATTGGTCTCCTTCAGAAACGAGGGTCTGCCTCTGAATGAAACTCCGCTCTCCCCGGGCAATCTCGAAGAATCGCACCCGCACCTTCTCATTGGCGATCTCCTCGGTCCGGGTCGGGGTGGCATCTGGTCCGGCCAGTTCGGGGAATGTCGCCTGCGTCTCGCGACGCGCGCGGATCACCGTGGCATGAGCCGCCACCTCGCTGAAAGTGTTTGCCGGAGGCATCTCGAGGTCGGGCGTCAGAAAGATCGCGTCGCAACGGACATACTCCGCCGAACTATCGATCACCTCGACGGACGTCTCCCCCGTCGGCAATTCCACGATGCCGCCGTCTTCCCATCCGTACCCTTCATGCAGACCTTCATCGGCGAAACGCCCTTCGTAGAGCCCTTTTCCTATGTGAACATCAAAAAAACGAACGCCGGGTCGCTTCGTCTGGAACTCGCGGCAGCGAACCCAGACTCGATACCGGCCCGCCGTGGGTATCGTCACCATAGCCCCTGCCGAAACCGTCGCCTCCGGCCTCAGATCGATCTGACCGAAGAGAACCTGTCCCGCCAGCGCCTGAGCATCCCCCTGAATCTGCCACGTTCCCAAGCGGCTGAAAGAATCGGGCAACAAAAGAAAATTCCCGTGAGAGACCGACCCATCCGAGGGAACAGTCCGGAACTCCAGGACCTTTCCGTCCCCATGACAAGTGGATAGACCCCCGAAACAGCACAACAGAATCGCGAGGGTGAATACGACTCCAATCTGCAGCACATCCAGGAGTTTCTGGAAGGTGAACATGACGAGTGTTTCCTTTCTGATCTGTGTTCGGCTTAATCGGCAATGCTGGTGCTGCCTCTTCGCTATTCTTTGCGTCTGACCATGAGAACGACCTGGTGAAAACGCTCACCCACGCCTGAGAAGACTCATCCCAGATGGGGCTAACTCTCTTGGCGGTCCTTGAACCGATGGAAGTTGTATCTCCCGGGGGCAACATTCTGCTGTGCTGCATTCTTTAGGACGCCGTGTATAGCCGCGCGGAATCCGAAAGGCCAGACAGATCATGACCTTGGCATCGGGAAATATGTACCGCGGGTCCATCTCCTTCGGCGCTCCCTCGAACCGGTCCATCGACCCGATCCCCACCAAGTCCGCCCCACAACTCTTCGCGTAC
>JABMPG010000487.1 GCA_013203855.1 bacterium | reverse complement strand
GGGCTGGGGTGGGTGATCAGCATTTATCAGCGGGGCGCGGCGTCCATGCACCGCATCCTTCTGATCTGGGGTCAGGACCCGGCTATTCGCGATTCCGAGGAAACGGACAAGTGCCTGACGGAAGTGAAGGGGCGGATCGAATTTCGCGACCTTACTTTCACTTTCCCCCATGCCGCGGAGCCCGCTTTAAAGAAGGTATCCTTCGGGGTGGAGGCGGGACAGACGCTTGGAATCGTCGGGTCCGTTGGCTCGGGGAAATCGACGATCGTGGGCATTCTGGCCCGGCTGTACGACCCGCCGCCGGGTTCGGTGTTTCTGGATGGCCGGGATATCCGGGAGTATCCGCTTGATGTTCTGCGGCGTTCCGTCGGCGTCGTGTTTCAGGAAACGTACCTCTTCTCCGACACGATCACGGAGAATATCTGCTTCGGGATGAAGCGGGGGCCGAGCGAGGAGCTCGCACAGGAATCGGCGCGTATCGCGGGGGTCGAAGAGGACATTCTCGCCTTCCCAGAAGGGTTCAACACCTATCTCGGCGAGCGGGGCGTGAATCTGTCGGGCGGGCAGAAGCAGCGGGTATCTCTGGCCCGGGCTGTCGCCGCCGATCCGGCTATTCTGATGCTGGATGACGCGTTTGCCAGCGTGGACACAAACACCGAGGAGTGCATTCTGAAGAGCCTGCGGGATGTGATGCGCAGCCGGACAACGCTATTGGTGTCACACCGAATTTCCACGGTTCAACTCGCGGACCAGGTCATCGTTCTCGACGACGGCCAGATCGTGGAGCATGGGTCGCACGCTGAACTTGTCGCGCGCGATGGTCTGTACGCGGAGATTTACCGGCGTCAGCTTCTCGAAGAAGCCATCGCGAAGGCGGAGGAATAGAGCATGCCTCCTGGTCACCATTCCACAGCCGCGCAATACGACGAGTCCGAACTGGGCAAGGTGTTCGACGCCCGGCTGATGCGGCGGCTGAGCCGTTACCTTCGGCCTTATATGAAGTGGGTCCTTCTGGCGATTTCGATGGCGATTCTCGCCGCGGGTCTGCGGGTGCTGGGTCCGTGGATCGCGCGGCATATCATCAATAACTATGTCCCGGCCGACTCGCCTGAGAGGCGGCACGGTCTGACCTTGTACACGGGGTTGTATCTGCTGCTTCTCGCGGGCATGTTCGTGAACAATTTCTTCCTGGCCTACATCACGGCCTGGGTCGGCCAGCGCGGCATGTATGACCTGCGCAAGGACATTTTTCGCAAGCTCAGCAAACTCTCCCTGAGCTTCTTCGACCTCAATCCGTCGGGACGTCTGCTGACGCGCACCACGTCGGACGTGCAGGTGCTCAACGAGCTTCTATCCGAAGGCGTGGTGTATATTTTCGCCGATTTCGTGCTCCTGTTCGGGATCCTTATCGCCTGGCTGGTTTTCGATTGGCGACTGGGTCTTCTCCTCGTTTTTACGGGGCCATTGCTCGGTCTGGCTGCCTACAATTTCCGGATTCGGGCGCGCTCGGCCTACCGGGCCGTTCGGGTGCGGATCGCGGCGCTGAATTCGTACCTGCAGGAGAACCTGGCGGGCGTGCGCACGGTCCAGGCGTTCAACCGGGAACGGGAAAGTCTCCGCCGGTATTCGGCTATGAACGGTCGCTATCGCGATGCGCAGGTTGACACGATCAAGCACTTCGCCCTCTTCTTTCCCCTCGTCGAAATCATCTCCTACCTCGCCATCGTCATCGTTCTGGCTTACGGAGGATGGATGGTCGCCGGACGGGGCGAAACCGGTCTCACGGCGGGAGACTTTTTTCTGTATTTTCAGTATATCGCGTGGTTCTTTATGCCGATTCAGGACCTCGCGGAGAAGTACAACATCTTTCAGGGTGCCATGGCCTCGGCCGAACGGATCTTTGCTCTGCTCGACGAACCGATCCAGGTGCAGGACCCGCCCGAGGCCACCAAGTCCGCTCCCTTGGAGGAAGGTGTCGAGCTGCGCGATGTCTGGTTCGCTTATACGTGCCGGGGCGAGGAAATGGGGAACGACGGGCGGCCGGGGACCCGGAGCGCACCGGCCGGGGAAGAGGAATGGAACTGGGTTCTCAGGGGTGTTTCGCTTCAAGTGGAGAAGGGCCAGACGGTCGCGCTTGTCGGCGCTACCGGCGCGGGGAAGAGCACGGTGATCAACCTGCTGACCCGGCTTTACGACGTGCAGAGGGGAAGCGTTTCTTACGATGGCCGGGACGTGCGCGAGTATGACCAGGAATCGCTGCGCCGACGGATGTCGGTCGTCTTGCAGGACGTGTTTCTCTTCTCGGGCACGATCAAGGACAACATCCGTCTCGGCGACAAGGAGATCACCGACGAACAGGTTCGCCAAGCGGCAAGGTACGTGAACGCTGAGCGGTTCATTCAGCGACTTCCGCAAGGCTACGACAGCGAAGTCCTCGAGCGTGGCGCGACTTTTTCAACTGGCCAGAAGCAGCTTCTTGCCTTCGCCAGGGCGGTGGCCTTCAACCCGGATATTCTCATTTTGGATGAGGCGACCGCAAACATCGACACGGAGACGGAGGCGCTGATCCAGGATGCTTTGGCGAAGCTGATGCGCAACCGGACCAGCATCGTCGTCGCCCATCGCCTTTCGACTATCCAGAACGCGAACAAGATCGTGGTTTTCCACCACGGGCGCATTCACGAGCAAGGCACCCATCAGGAGTTGCTCAAACGGGACGGGGTCTACCGGCGGCTGTATGAATTGCAGTACAAAGCCTGAGAGTTTGGAGTTTGGCTCTTGAGTTGGGCTTTGTGGTTTGCATGCCCAAACTCCACACTCTATCTTGAATAGATCTGCGGGTTCTGTTTGTGGCATTCCTCGATGACTTGGATCTGGCGGCGGACTTGTTCGGGTGTGATCTCGAGGGGTGCGCCTTGAGTCATGTGTTTGTGAAGCATGTTGTAGAAACTGGCCGCCATCGAATTGAACAGGCCCTGCTTGCCGGTGTCTTCCCAAGCGCCCTCGTGCCATTTCAATTGCTCAGAGCAATAGGCGGGTGTGCCGTCCTCTTTCGAGATCGGCTGGCGCTGGAGTTTTTGCTGGGGGGCTTCCCGGGGTTTGAAGTATTTCCATTCCGCCTTTTTCGAGTCAGCGATCATGCCGCCGAGCGTGCCGAAGACCGTGTAGATCGGCTTGGGATAGGCCCGGGACGATGAAACCTCGACGTGGATCATGGGACGGTCCCGGCCCTGCAACACTACGACGACGTGATCTTCCGCATTTCCCAAGGTGGCGGCCCGGTCCATGTGGCAGAACACTTTTGGCATCTTGTCGAAACCGAAAAGCGACAGTGCCTGGTCCATCGGGTGGGGACCGGTATTGAGAAGGCTTCCGCCGTTGCGCGCCTTCAGTGTCTGCCAATCCCAGCGGCGGCCGAATCCGCTGAATGCGACGTCGATCTGAACGATCCGTCCGAGGACGCCGGAGTCCATGACTTTGCGGACCTGCTGGAAATATGGCGCGAAGCGGGACTGCTGATAGATGGCGAGAACGCGGTCGGCCTGCTTGGCGGTTCGTATCATGCGATCCACGTCTTTGACCCGCGCGGCAAGGGGTTTCTCGCACAGGACGTTGTATCCGCGCTTCAACAGGTCGAGAGTCACGTCCACGTGGAGGTCGCTGGGGGTGGAGTTGATCACCAGGTCGAGGTCATCCCGGCGAAACAGTTCGGTGTAGTCCTCATAGACATCACATTTGTATTCCTGGGCGGCGCGCTCGCGTCGATCCCGGATGGGGTCGACCGCGGCGACTATTTTGAACTTGCGCGTGTGGTTCTGGATATACTGCCCGTGGATATCTCTTCCGCTTCTTCCCTGACCGATGATCGCGACCTGGATCCGTTTCATTGTACGGAGCGCCTCCTGGAGAAGGTAACTGGATTTATTCCATAGACCAACCCACTGAACATAGGACGGGGGAAAGGGGAAATCAACCTGGAACTGAAACGACACAGACTCCTGGCTACCGGATACTCACTCATGACGACTGCCTTCGCCGTTGTAGCGGACCTCGGACAGCGCCTGGAGGTATTGGAAATCGCGTTGAACCCGGATGCGCGCGTCATGCAGAACCTGTTCGGCTTCTTCGGGGAAGTAGATCTGCAGCGAGCGGAATCGTCTTTCTTGCCGCATGAGTTCGGACAGGTCGACGGTCGGCTTCTTGCTGTCGAGTTGCAGCGGGGCCTCGCCTTGTTCGATGCGGCGAGGATCGAAGCGGTAGAGCGGCCAGAAGCCGGTGTCCACGGCGAGTTTCATGTGCTCGGACGAAAGGTTGAGGGGATAGCCGTGTTCGACGCAGGGCGCGTAGGCAATCACCAGTGAGGTTCCGGGGAAATCGACGGCCTCTCGGATGGCTCTCAGGGTCTGGTTCGGATTGGCGCCGTAGGCGATCTGGGCGATGTAGGCGGTCTTGTAGCTCATGGCCATCACGCCAAGGTCCTTTTTCGGGGCGCGTTTCCCGGCGGCGGCGAATTTCGCGATTGCGCCCATGGGGGT
>JABMPG010000486.1 GCA_013203855.1 bacterium | reverse complement strand
ATCTACGGCTCCCGCCTCCCCGCTTCTGGCTTCTACTCGCTACTGATTCCTGCGGCCAAAGGCCGTGCTCTGGTCTCTTCCCTTCATAGGCCCCGCGCTCGCCCCTGTCGAGAAGAATCCACCCATACCCACCGCTGACACAAGACACTCTCAAAGTATCGCGGGTCTATGGATGACATAGCGAAACCTTGTGGCGCAACGCTCTCGGCGTCGCCTCCTACGCATCGTGAGGATGCGCCCGGTTGCGAAAGGACTCTCCTATCGCTCATAGAGGCGTTGAAAGCGCCACTCAACACACCTGAAATCGGCTGTGATCTACGCGATCAGATACCCACACATCAAAGGCGCTGAAAGCGCCAAGGTTCAAAGCCCCTGGCAAGCGAAGCGTCGCCCGGGGTCAGAACACGTGTACCATCAAGCCCTGAAAGGGCGTCGGAAAACCCAATCATCATCGGAAACAACCTCACAAATCCTGAAGGACCCCATTCTTCAGAACCAACTCCCGATCCGCCCGATCCGCGATCTCTTTCTCATGCGTGACGATCACCAGCGTTCGCCCCTGCTTCTTCGTCATTTCCCACAAAAGATCGATCACCTGGCGCCCCATCTGCGCATCAAGATTCCCCGTTGGCTCATCGGCCAGAATCAACCGAGGATTATTCATCAGCGCCCGAGCCAGCGCCACTCGCTGCTGCTCGCCCCCCGAAAGTTTCGTCGGAATATGATTCACTCGATCTTCCAACCCCACCCGCCCCATCAAATCGAACGCCTTCTCCCTCGCCTCCGACGCCGGAACCTGCCGAATGAGCCCGGGCATGGCCACATTCTCCCAGGCCCGCAGCTCCGGAATCAGGTGATGAAACTGAAATATGAAACCGATCTCATCACGCCGGATCAGGTTAAGTTTCTGCCCGCTCAGGTTCGCCAGATTCCGCCCGTCCAGCAAAACATTCCCCGCCGTCGGACGATCCAGAGCCCCCAGAAGATTCAGCAGAGTGCTCTTCCCCGACCCACTCTGCCCCGTGATAGCCACAACCTCACCTTCGCACACCGACAAATCCACCCCTCGAAGAACATGCAGCTCACGCTCTCCGTCGTGATAGGTCTTCTCCAATTTCCGCACCTCGAGAATCACCTTACTCATAACGCAGCGCCTCCACGATATCCAGACGCGAGGCCTGAATGGCCGGAATGATCGACGCCAGAAGAGAAATCCCGATCGAACAACCCACAATAATAAGAACCGTCACCGGCTTCACCAAAACCGGCAGACCGTCAAGCCCATAGACCGCCTCCGGAACCAAACCGTCTGGCAATTGGGTCTCCAGAAACCAGCACACGATCAGCCCCAACGCCACCCCCAGACCCGTCCCCACCGTTCCAATCAACACCCCCTGAATCATGAAAATCCGCGCGATAGACCGCCGTGGCGTCCCCATCGCCCGCAGAATCCCGATCTGCCGAGTCTTCTCCATAGTCACCAGAATCAGCGTCGAAATAATATTCAACGCCGCCACAATCACAATCAGCAGAAGAATGATAAACATCGCCAACTTCTCCAGCGCCAAAGCCTTGAAAAACTCCGGATTCAACTGCTGCCAAGTCCGCACGATAAACTGCTCATTCGGAAAACGCTCCATCAGCGCCTTCTGCATCCGTCCCTGAGCCGCCGGAGCCTCATACGGATCCTCCAACTTCGCATGAAGCATGTCCACCTCGTCCCCCAGAACATACATGTCCTGAGCCGTCTGAAGAGAAACATAGCTCATCATCCGGTCCACATCGTAAAGCCCCGACTGGAAAACCCCCACCACCCTCAAACGCTTCTTCTTCGGCACGATGCTGTTCGCCGTCTGCGCCAACTTCGTCGTCATCGCGATCACCGAATCCCCCAGCGTCACCCGCAAACCTTTGAAAAGAGCCATCCCGATCACAATCTCGCCCCGATCCGGAATCCGCTTGCCCCACAACTTCGGCTTCATCTCCTCAGGCCGCAAATTCTGGATCGTCTTCCGGTCATCCGGATCCTCCGGATCGAGCGAATCACCCTCAGTCGGAATCAGAGTAGAAACCCTCTGTTCCAGATCCGGATCGATCCCCAGAACCTGCGTCGGATTTCCCGTCATCCCACCCTCGCCCCGCACATCGCGCTGGAGAATCGCGAAACGCTGATGCTTGATCACCGGAGACGCCGCCACCACAGCCGGGTCGTCCTCGATCAACGACCGCAACGCCTGATAGTTCTCAATCGGCCGCGGCTCCCCCCACCGATCCATCTTCCACACCTCTATGTGAGCGTACTGATCGATCAACTTCCTGAAATAATCCTCCTGAGCCCCGTCCATCACGGCAATCACCGCGATCAGAGCCGTCACCCCCACGACGACACCCAGAATCGAAATCACCGTAATAATAGAGATCAGCTTCCGCCGCTCCCGGGACATCAGATGACGAAGGGCGATACGAAGTTCAAAAAGCATGGGGACCCCGCCGACCGCTCGGCCTTTCAGGACTGTTCCGTATCCGAATCCTCGTCCTCATCCCGCTCCACAGCCCGGCCCGGCCGCATCAACGGAAAGAGAATCACATCCCGGATCGAAGCCGAACCGGTCAAAAGCATGACCAGACGATCAATGCCCACACCCAGACCGCTCGCCGGAGGCATCCCATGCTCCAGCGCCCGAACATAGTCCTCATCCATCATCGTCGCCTCCTCATCCCCCCCCTGACGACGCTTCACCTGGTCCTCGAAATTCCGCCGTTGCTCGTCCGGATCGTTCAACTCCGAATACGCGTTCGCCAGTTCCATCCCGCCGACATAGAGTTCGAACCGCTCCGCCGTATGCGCGTCGCCCTCCTTGCCCTTCGACAGCGGACACTTGCTCTTCGGCCAGTCATAGACAATAGTCGGCTGCCACAAGTTCGCCTCGACGCACTCCTCGAAAAGCGCGATCAGCAGATCGTCGCTCGTCGTCGCGCAGCCCGCCAGAATACTCCGCCGCGCATCATCCGGCACCGTCTCCAGAATCGCGTGCGCCGCCTCCGCCCCTTCGTCTCCCCAAGCCAGATGAAGACTCCCCGGCAGACGAAAAGTCTCCCTCAGCAGATCCAGCAGACGTTTGCGCTGAAAAGGTGCCTGGAAATCCAGCTCCCGATCCATGAAAACAAACTTAGCCTCGCCTAGAACCTCACGCGCCGTCTGACGGAGCATCTCCTCCACCAGATCCATCGTATCGCGATAGTCCCACCAGGCTGTGTACAACTCCAGCATGGTGAACTCCGGATTATGCCGCGTCGAAATCCCCTCATTCCGGAAATTGCGATTGATCTCGTAAACTTTCTCAAACCCGCCCACGATCAGCCGCTTCAGATAGAGCTCAAAGCTGATGCGCAGATAGAGATCCTGGTGCAACTGGTTGTGGTGGGTGACAAAGGGCCGGGCCGCCGCGCCACCATAGACCGGCTGCAAAATCGGCGTCTCCACCTCCAAAAAGTCCGCGCCGTCCAGATATTCCCGGATGGCCCGCAGAATGGCCGAGCGGGTGCGGAAGATGTCCCGCACCTCGGCATTGGCGATCAGGTCCACATAGCGGCGGCGATAGCGCTTCTCCTGATCCTTCACCCCGTGCCACTTATCCGGCATGGGGCGCAGGGTTTTGCTCAGGAATTGGATGGACTCGGCGGACACGCTGACTTCCCCGGTGCGGGTGACGGTGAGGGTGCCTGTGGCCCCCACAAAGTCGCCCAGATCGATCATGCGCTTCCACACCTCGTTGTACCAGCCCTCGGCCAAGCTGTCCCGGCGCACCAGGATCTGGATGGTCCCCGTGCCGTCTTCCAGATCGGCAAAGCTGACCTTGCCCATCACCCGGATGGCCTTGAGCCGCCCGGTGACGCT
>JABMPG010000485.1 GCA_013203855.1 bacterium | reverse complement strand
GGGAGGGGAAGGGCGCGTTCGAGGTGGCGATCGACGATCCGGCCGCTGGCGTGCCGGAAGTGATCGAGATGACGCTGGGGGATTGAGGGAAGTTAGGAGTCAGGAGCCGGCCCGCGAAATCTGTCGGAAGATCTCTGTTGTCTGTGGCATCTACTGGCTGCAATCTCCTTCGCTATCGACCGTTTCCACATTCCTGTTCGATTTTCGATTTCCCCATCTTGACAAGTCCTGAAAACGGGCGGACAATGTTGACGGTTGTGTTGTGCCGGTTGGAAAGTCCGCGCCTGAGGCGCATGGTGTACGCGGGTTCTTCCGCGGGGTTTTTCGGGTGAGCGAGTCCGGAGAGGCACAGACTTACGAGACATACCACCGGGGCCGCCTGCGGGCGCTTCCGGAGGATGTGACGAACTGGCTTCGGGATTGGCTCGGCTCGGGTGAACGTGTTGTGTCCTTCGTCTTCTCCGACATCGAGACGGACGGGCGCTTCGGCGAACGCTGGGCCTTCCTTACGAACGAGCGCCTCCTGGTTCTCTCCCCTAATGGCAAGCCGGGGCGGTCCGACCTTCAACTGGAAATTCCCCTCATCGAAGTGGAAGAAGGATATATCCGGGAATACGTCGGTTCCGGTGATATCGTCGTGGCGTGCGCGGACAAGGGCCACGTCCTCGTCCATTTTTCCCTGGGCTCCCACGAGGAAGCCAACGTTTTCTGCTATTATTTGAAGGAGTTCGTCAAGGCCCGTAAGGAAGGCCGCGAGCCCGACCCCGCGGCGCTGCACCCCCCCCGGCGAGGCACTCATCGCTGCCCCAAGTGCGGCCGCACTCTTCGAGCCGCCGGTGACGTGTGCAACAATTGCCTGGACCGCCGCAAGGTCCTTTTCCGGCTCCTGTCCTACCTCTATCCCTACCGTTGGTTTACCTCGCTGGGGGTCGGGCTCACGCTGCTCCTGACCGGTATCGATCTCGCGCCCCCTTACATGACGAAGATCCTTCTGGACGACGTCATCATCGGCCAGAACCTGCCCTTGCTCAAGATCGTGGTCATTTTTCTGGTCTCGATCTATGTGGGGCGAGCCATCGTGGCCATTGTGCGCAGTTACGTCATGCAGTGGCTGGGCAACAAGGTGCTGTACGACCTGCGCGTTCGCGTTTACGATCATCTTCAGATGCTCCCGCTGAACTACTACAACCAGCGTCAGACCGGCCAGATCATGTCCCGGGTGACCAGCGACCTGTCCCGCCTCCAGTTCTTCATCGCGGAGGGCCTGCAGGAAATCCTGGTCAACGTGATCACCATGTTTCTGATCGCGATCATACTCCTGGCGATGAACTGGAAACTGTTCTTTCTGGCCCTGGCCCCGATTCCTCTCATCGCTGTCAGCATCTGGTTTTTCGGGCATCGTATCCACCTCATCTATCACCGGATCTGGCGGCGCATGGCCAGCGTCAGTTCCATCCTGACCGACACCATCCCCGGCATCCGCGTCGTCAAGTCCTTCGCGCAGGAGAAACGCGAGTCCGACCGGTTCAGCGACACCTCTCTGGACCTCTTCGGGCAGGAGATGCGCGCGGCGAGATGGTCATCCGGGTTCTTCCCGCTCATCGCCCTCATGACCGGGATGGGCGCGGTCCTCATTTTCTCCGTCGGCGGATACATGGTCCTGGCGGGAGAAACCACCCCCGGCATCCTGATCGCCTTCACCGGTTATCTCTGGCGCTTCTATCTGCCGGTCCAGCAGTTTGGCCAGTTCAACCACCGCCTGCAGATGTGCGCCACTAGCGCCGAACGCGTTTTTGAGGTCCTCGACAGCGACATCGAACCGCTGCAGCGCAAGGACGGCGTCACGCTTTCGCCTCTCAAGGGCCGGGTCGAATTCGAGGGCGTCCGGTTCAACTATGCGCCGGGCAAGGCGGCCCTCGAGGAAGTCTCATTCGCGATCGAGCCCGGCGAAATGATCGGACTCGTCGGCCCCAGCGGGGCCGGAAAGAGCACCCTGGTCCATCTCATTACTCGGTTTTACGATGTGGACGGCGGCCAGATCTACATTGACGGCCACCGCATCGAGGACCTGAACCTTCGCTCTTTCCGCGAGCAGATCGGCGTCGTCCTCCAAGAGCCCTATCTTTTCCACGGCCCTATCTGGCAGAACATCGCCTACGCCCAGATGAACGCGACCGCCGATGAGATCATCCGCGCCGCGCGCGCGGCGAACGCCCATGATTTCATCATGGATCAGCCGGACGGATACGATACTGTCATCGGCGAACGCGGGCAGACGCTCTCCGGCGGCGAGCGTCAGCGCATCTCCATTGCCCGCGCCATCCTCCGCGATCCCCGCATCCTGATCCTCGACGAGGCCACCGCCTCCGTGGACACCGAAACCGAGGTCGAAATCCAGACCGCCCTGGAACGTCTGGTGGAAAACCGCACTACCTTCGCCATCGCCCATCGCCTCTCCACCTTGCGCAAAGCCAACCGGCTCCTCGTTCTCGAACAGGGAAAACTGGTCGAGATCGGTTCTCATGAAGAGTTGATTGCCTCCGGCGGTCTTTACAACCGCCTCGTCGGAATGCAGTCCCAACTCTCCAAGATGAGAGTATTCTAAGGGTGTCTGGAACTCAGAGCATGCGGATTTTGCCCCTGAAGATCTGAACGAGAGAATTCACATGACGGAAACATCGAACAATCAACTCCTTCCGGACGACGAGGTCCGGGTCATCCCGGCGGAGCGCGTCCGCGTTTGGGAGGACGAGAAATATGTTCTCCATGTGGCCGTCGACGACACGGTTTATTCCAAGGTCCGCGCCGTCAAAGCCTTTCCCCTCACCAATCGTGTGGACTACATCAGTTTCCTGGATGAAAAGAACAAAGAGGTCGTTCTGCTGGAAGGATGGGAGCGTCTCAGCCCCGACAGCCGCGCCGCTCTGGAGCGGGTCTTGGCTCGCATGTATTACCGCCCGTACATCCGCAAGGTCCTGAGCATTACCGAGACCGTGGGCATCTCCCGGTGGGACGTCATCACCAACCAGGGCTATGCTCAGTTCGAGATCGCCGACCGTAAGCAGATCCGTCCCTTCTCCGGCGGGCGATATGTTATCACCGACGCCGAAGGCAACCGCTTCGAAATTCCCGATGTGCACCGCCTCGACCCCAAGAGCCAGTCTCTTGTTTTGGGAGAGACGTAGGCAGAAGCCAAGTAGCCTGTCGCCAGTCTCGGAGAACCGTTCTTTCTCCTCGCCGGCATTCTGAACTCGGAAATCGTTGACACCTTTCGTGGGCGGTGGGATATTGACCGGACTCTCCGCGTTGAAATCGCGCGGGTTACGGACAGGAGAAACATCCCTCCGATGCGCGTCGCCTTTCTTTCCCTTTACAACCAGTACGCCTATGGCGCGCGCTGTCTGGCCGCTTATCTCGAACAGGCCGGCCATCCCACCTTTCTCATGAACTTCAAGCGCTTTCTCACGCGAGAGGTGCCCCGTGAGAACCCCGAACTGCGCCGCCATATCGAGGAAACCGGCCACCTCCCCGTTTTCGAAGTCCATCCTTTCCACGATCTGGTCTGTCCATATCCCACCCCGGTAACCGAGGCGGAAAAAGATCTCCTGCTGGACCAGATCGAGCAGTTCGACCCCGAGATGGTCGGATTCACCCTCACTTCTTCCCACCTGCCCCTCGCGCAGGAACTCTCGGACCGCATCCGGAACCGCTTTCCGAAAATCCTCCAGGTCTGGGGCGGCGTGCATCCGACCTTGGATACTGACGGATGTCTTGAGTACGCCGACGCGGTCTGCACCGGAGAAGGCGAGGACGCTCTCCTTGAGTACGTCACCGATCCGGACCGGCGCGACATCGCCAACATGCAGTTCCGCGACGGTCGCGGCGGCGTGATCCGCAACCCCATGCGCCCCCTGATCGTGGATCTGGACAGCCTGCCCATGCCGCTTTTCGACGGCCTCGAAGTCCT
>JABMPG010000484.1 GCA_013203855.1 bacterium | reverse complement strand
CGAGGTCCCGCCGGGTGATGTCTCCGCCCACCAGGCCGATGTCCGGATCGAGCTCGAACGCCTGAATCTGACGCCGGATCCGGCCCGGCAGCATGAGGTCGTCGGCATCGAGGAAGAACAGAATGTCTCCCTTGGCCGAGTCGATACCAGTGTTGCGCGCGGCCGAGACGCCTCCGGGCAAACGGCGAATGAAGCGGACCCGTGAATCCTCCGGAGGGACCAGGTCCTCCGCGGGCGGCTCGGATCCGTCGTCCACCACGATAATCTCCATGTCGCCGGAGTAGTCCTGTTGCAGGACGCTAGGCAGGCTCTCGCGGAGGTATTCCGCGTCGTTATGGGTGGGGATGATGACGGATATCAGCATGTCGGCCTACACATGGAGGGGTTCAGTCCAGGCGGATAACCCGGCGGTCCTCGACACGGAGTTTGCCCTGGGTCAGAAGATCCACCGCTTCGGGATAGGCCTCGTGCTCCTGTAAGAGAATCCGGGCGGCGAGAATATCCTCGGTGTCGTCATCTCTCACCTCGACCGCCCGCTGGACAACGATCGGGCCCGTGTCTACGCCCGCGTCCACGAAATGGACGGTGCAGCCCGAAATCTTGACGCCGTACTCAAGCGCGTCGCGATGGCCATGCAGACCAGGAAAAGACGGCAGGAGCGCGGGATGGATGTTGAGGATTCGGCGGGGGTAAGCCTCAAGAAGCGTGTCACCCACCAGGCGCATGTAACCAGCCAGGCAAATGGCTTCGATCTGCTTCTCACGCAGGACGACGAGGATCGCTTCCTCGTAGGCGGCTCGGGTGTCGAAATCCTTGGGCGAGAGGTGAAGCGTATCGATGCCGCGTTGCCGGGCGACGTCCAGAGCGCGGGCGTCGGCCTTGTCGGAAAACAGCAGAGCGAACTCGGCCTCCGGGAGATTTCCTCTATCCCGGGCTGTGAGCAAGGCTTCGAAATTACTGCCTCTTCCGGAGGCGAATGCGGCCAGACGCATGGCGGTCCCTTTCCACGGAAGCGAGAACAGCCTGCGCTCTCGCCTTGACATCGCGGCCTGGGAGACTGAAAGATAAGAGCCAGGCGATCTCAAGATAACGTGAGCGCCGACCGAATGCAACTCCCGCGAGAGTGGAAAACCATATGCGGATTCTGTTCCTGAACCACAACCTGAAAGGGAAAGGCACCTATTTCCGCGCCCAGGTGATGGCCCGCGAAATGGTCCGCCGCGGCCACGAGGCCCGTCTGATCACCGTCTCGCCCGAACACTGGTATCGAGCGGCACGGTTCCAGGCGGACGGCGTGGAGATCACCGAGACGCCCTGCTGGAATCCGGCCATCAACCCCGACGATGGCTGGGGGCCCCTGGACGTCCTCTACCGCCTGGGCCGGGTTCTTGCCGACTCCTTCGACCTGCTCTATGCCTTCGCCCATCCGCCGAATGTGTACTTGCCCGCGGCCCTCGCCCGCGCTCTGCGCCGCAAGCCCGTAGTGGTGGACTGGTGCGACGTTTACCGGGACGGTATCTTTCCCCTGAGGGAGGAGATCCGCGCCTACACGGGCGCGAAGGACAACTGGCGATTGAGAACCCAGCGTTGGGCCGAGAAGATCGAGACCCGGATGGAGCGGGGGATTCTACGGCGAGCGGACGGGGTGACCGTCATCTCGAAATTTCTCGAAAAGGCCGCCTTGAAGGAGGGCGTTCCCCGGGACCAACTGCTCCGGTATCCCGGCGGAGCGAACATCGACAATCTGTCGCCCCTCGACAAGGCCCAGTGCCGCCGCGAACTGGGGATCGAGGGGCCCGGCCCGATCTTGGGCTATGTTGCCAATTACAACCCCGACGAGCGTTTTTTTCTTCAAGCCCTGCGGGGCGTGTTCAACCGATTTCCGCAAGGCCGCCTGATCACGGCGGCGCCGCCTTTTACGGAATCGCTCGTAGAGGAACAGGGCCTGGCGACGAACCTCCACTATCTCGGCATGATGCCCTTCTCGCGACTCAATCCGGTCCTCTGCGCGGCCGACGTGCTGCTCGTGCCCCTGGCGAACAATACGTCGAACCGTGGGCGCTGGCCCCACAAGTTCGGCGATTATCTGGCGGCGGGTCGGCCCATCGTGGCCAACGCGGTCGGCGATATCGCCGATTATCTGCCGCCTCCCGGCGAGGCCCGAGAGGAGTCGGCGGGTCTGTCGGCCAAATGCACGCCGGAAGCCTTTACCTCCGCCATCGTGCAGATTCTCGAACGTCCCGAGCGTTGGGAGGCCATGGGCCGCGCCGCGCGAAGTCTGGCCGAAGGATCCCTGAATTGGAGCGCTCTGGCCAACAGCGTGGAGCCGTTTCTGAGGCGAATAGCGGGGAAGTGAGAAAAAATGAGGCGCGTCGTGATAGAATGACTGAAATCGATGGGAAGGAGCAGGCCATGAGCTTCCATAGCGACGTAAGACGATCTTCTGAGATATCTTTTTGTGGCACAGGTGCCCCGGGCTGTGCGCCCCCCACCCAAACCGCCGGAAACCAGATCCCAGCCTCTCGCCTCACAATCCTCCTCGCCATAGCACTCATCCTGGCGGCCCCGAATGCGAGGGCTCAGGACGAGGCAAATCCGAAGCAGATGGACATCAGCGAGATCACGGAGGATCTGCATGGCACGCGGGAGACGGCCTTGGTGCGGGCGGCCAAGGTTGCAGGTCCGGGAATTGTGAGCATCGGCGCGGAGCGAACCGCCTACGTCCGCCGTGGCCCCTTCGGGAACGAAAACATGTTCCCCTTCTTCTTCGAGCCCTTTCCTTCCTACGAGAAATACCGCGAGAAAACGCCCTACCTGGGCTCGGGCATTGTGGCGGATGACGAAGGCCACGTGGTGACCAACTATCACGTTATCCGGGGAGCGGAGCGCATCTTCGTAACCCTGGCCTGCGGGACCGAGCGGGAAGCGGAACTGATCGACTATGATGCCATTGGCGATCTGGCGGTGCTACGGATCGATCCGGAAAGCACGACGCCGGCTCCGTTGGGCGATTCGGATGACGTGCGGCCGGGCGAGTGGGTCCTGGCGATCGGCAATCCGTATGGGATTGCGCTCGGCGATCCCTGCCCGACCATCACGGCGGGCGTGGTTAGCGCACGCAACCGATTTTTTCGTACTACGGGGGAATCCCCTCATCTGTACGAGGGAATGATCCAGACCGACGCGGCAATCAATCCGGGCAATAGCGGCGGGGCGCTCGTAAACGCCTTGGGCGAGGTGATCGGAGTGAACACCTTCATTTTCAGCCAGTCCGGCGGCTCGGTCGGGATCGGCTTCGCCATTCCCGTCAACAAGGCCAAGCGGATGCTCGAAGAAATTCGCCAGTACGGCATGCTCCGCCCCACCCGAATCGATTTCGAGGTGATCAACGTCACGGCCTATCTCCAGCGCGAACTCGATCTGGCATCGCCCCAGGGAGTGCTCGTCTATCGGGTCGAGTCGGGCGGACCGGCGGACGTGGCTGGGATCGAACCCGGCGACGTGATCCTGCGCATCAACCGGCACGACGTGGTGAACCGTCGCGAGTTCCTGATTCACTTCGCGGGAGCTTCCGCCGGGGAGCGGCTCGAATTGGAACTGATGCGGAACAAGAAGACAGAGCGCGTGCGTTACGTAGTGCAGGCACGGAGTCAGTGAGGAGGGGCGGCTGTGTGCTGGAATGATACCTTTCGCACGCCCCTTCAATAGGGGGCTGTCCGGTGGCCGTTTCCTCTCAAAGTGTGGGACCGACGCCCCCCGGTCGACGGGCAAAGACACCCCTTTGGGTAGCAGGGAATGCGATGCTTCCGCCGCTTCCGGTTCGAATATGAAAGCGTTGACAGAGCAAGGGGCGGGAATTAGACTGTTTGGGCAGGGAAAGGCGAGTCTGCCAGCCGCGGATGTCGAGTTGCCGCAAGCGGCGGAAGGTGAGCCGGAAGGCATTCTCTCACGAGGGAGGGAGAGGGTATGTTCCGTTATCTGATATTGCTTACATGGGCCGCGATTCTGGCTCTGGGCGTCACGAACTGCCGGGAATCGGATGTTCAGGCTCAGAAGGAACACGGAAACCGGCAAACCGCGCGTGAGGTGAAGAGCCTGGGACTGGAGATGGAGCAGGCCAGCCTGGTAATGCAGCGGATCCGGGCCGACCAGATGCAGATGAAGGAAACGCTTGATGAGATGCAGGACCGCTTGGACCATCTCGCCGAGCGCGCCCGCGTTCTTTCGGATAACCTGGAGCTGACGGGGCAGGCCCCGGCCGCCCCCGCCAAGGCCGAGAAACCCGCGGGATGGCCCCTGCCGGTCAAACTCCTGCTAGTGCTGGCGATCATCGTTATCCTGTACATGATCTACAAGCGTGTGACGCGCGAGGAAGAGGAGGAGGACGTTCTCGACGAGGAGTATCTTGAAGAGAACGAGATGGGGCCATTCGATATCCACCGTCCGTTGTTGAAGAAGAACAACCTGGGGAGGAACGGGTGGAGCGGGAGCCAGAGGCCTGATCCTGTCCGGGTAGAAGCGGGGGCTTCTCCTTCAAAAGGTCGTAGTTCATTACTTTGACAGCGATATTCCCGCACGGAAGATTCCGCCATCCCGGGGCTGGCCGATGACACGATACCTTTACATCTCTCTCCTGGGCGTCCGGCTTCTTTTCTGGGCGGGCTTAACGGCCGTGTGTCCAGCCCAGTCGCCTTTGCCACAGGATTTCATACAATGGAAGAACGACGGCTACGATCTCGGGAACGCGAACGAGGCGCTGGCGCGCGATTTTAACCTGGACGGCCGCCTGGAGGTCCTCCTGTCCGACCAGCTCGGCAACGTGGTCATGGTCGACGCCGCCACCGGTCGCAAGATCTGGTCGCGCCAACTCGAAGGGGGACCGCTCCTCGGGCCTATCTATGGTCAGTTTCTGGCGCTCTGGCCCCCGGAAGTGGTGTTTCTGCATCAAGACGGCCGAATTCCGGTGCTCAACGCCGGATCCGGCGACCCGAGAGCCGATACGGCCCTGTCGGCGAACGGTTCAACACGGTTCGCCTTGGTGCCTATGATTCTCCCCGCGCCCAGGATGGATCTGACCGATCGGATGCTGGCCGTAACCGATCAGCACGAACTCGTGAATTTCGACATCCGGCCCCGGGACATGTCCTTGGACGCATGGGCGGGGCTGAGCATTTCCAGGCTGGGCGAGCACCCCACCGCGACCCCGGCTGTCGGGCTCTTTGCGCGACCCGAGGGCAAAGAGCTTCCCGGCGCCGTGTTCATATCCACCGCCGGCCAGGTGATCTTTCTCGACTTGGCCCACCCCACGCGTTCCCCGTCCGTCAACCCGACCCGGTTCGATTCGAAATCCGTCGTGGCTCTGGTTGAATCCACCGAAGGATCGGTCCAGGAGATTGTCGTCTGCGATCACCTCGGCAACATCCGGTTCTATGCCATGGACTTCTCTCACGCGCCGGCGGTCTTCGACCCTCGCCACGATGGCTACATCCGCACCAACTGTCCCCCTCGCGGCTTTCTCCCCATCGTGGCCGATCTGAATGCAGACGGGACGGCGGATTTCATCCTGACCAGCACTTCGGGCGTTGTCGTCGTGGACGGCGCGTCGCGGCGCATTCCGGATGGCGGCGTCTATTCCATCGTTCGCCAATTCATCACCCCCCCCGCCCTCATCCAGGGCACACTGGATGGCGAGGAACGATCAATCTTGATTTTGGCCGATGACGCCGGTCTCCTGCATCTTCTCGATCCTCTGGCCGGAGCCGACGGGGGAAACATGCTGCTGGACCGTATCTCCCTGGGAGAGCCATTGTCCTCCAGCACGCCCCTGGTTCTGAGCGTCAACGGAGATGGCAAGGCGTGCATCCTGGTCCAGAAACGCCGGGGTGTCGCCCTGCTGAAGACGAACCTGAAAATCGGCCCCTACTCCCTTGCCTGGCCAGCCTCGGCCGGGAGCAAACTTCGCAACGGTGGCCGTTCCGTCTGGCTGGACGAGCACTACAAGAAACGAGGAGAAGCCTACCACGCCATTCTGGCCAATCTACTGGCGACCGCCCGGACATCGCTGGAAGAGGGTGATTACGAAAAGGCCACCGAAGCCACCGAAAAGATTCTCTCGGTAAGCGCCAATCACCGGGAGGCGGCAGACATTCACAGCCGCGCGTTCCGGCTGGCGAATCGGGCGCACCTGCTCTATGCGGCCGGTGCAAGCGTGCTGATTCTGGCCGCCCTATTGTATCTTTTCGCCCGGACCATGGCCATCCGTTCCATCCTGAAGAAGACTCGCGATCTGGCCGACTTGGGACAGGCGGACCGGATCGTTGCGGTTTTCGAGCGTTTTTTCCGGCAGCGGCGCGGGCCGCTGCGAGTGATCGAACACATGGGCGCCCTGCTTCGCGAGCACGGCCTGTGCGCCGACGGTCTGAAGCCCGTTCTCGAACGGGGCCATCGCCTGCGGCCCGAAAACGAGAACATCACGATCGCGCTTGCCTGGGTCTACATGGAAGCAGACAACCTGGACCGTGAGGCCCAGACCGTCTACCAGAAGGCCAAGGCCATCTCCGATGAGCCGGCATCCTTCGATCTGGCCCTGGGGCGCATGGCCCTGGCCGAAGGCGAACTGGCGGAGGCGCGCGGCTATCTCGAAAGCGCCTACCAAGGCGGAAACCGAGATCCCCTGCTCTACGATTCGCTGGCGAGGGTGTACGCGAAGCTGGACCTCCTGATACCCCGGCACCTGCCCGTCTTCGAGACCGCCAGCCATCGGCATCCGGAAGCGACGTGGCTGCTGGAAGCCTTGGCCAAGTCCTACATCAAGGCCCGCCTCCAGCAGACCCCAAAGGCCCGGCAGACCTTTGAGCAACTGGCCGAAGCCAATCCCCATTCCTCCCTCGCCCGGCAGGAACTGGCTGCGGCCTGGTATCGCGAAGGCCAGTTCGACAAGGCCCGCGAAACGGCCCGCAAGACCCTTGAGATTGAGCCGGAAAACGCTGTGGGCCTTCAAGTCCTGGCCTGGTGCGCCTGGCGGGAGAGGGACGTCAGTGACGAAGCGCGGGATGTCTATTTCCGAGCCTCGGAGCGTTATCCCGGCGATACCCAGCTCCTGCAAGTCGTAGCCCGCTTCCTCTTGAATGAGCCTGAACTCCAGGACTATCCCCCGTCTCTTCAGGAACTGCTCGACACGGCGGGAGCGCCGATCGAGACGGCCGGCGAGCGTATTCTGCGGGCGATCCGCAGCAGCGCCGGCGATCCAGAGTTCCTGGCGCTGGCGGCCCAGGCCGGAATGCGATGGCGCCAAAGTCTCGTCACACGCCACGCTCTGGAGGCGTTGAGGCTGGAGCGCGAACTCACCGATCAGCAGATTCTCGCCTTGGCCAAAGCATACCTGTCCCAGCCCGAGGAGGGGAATCCCATCCCCGAAGTCCTGTTGAGCGCGTCGATTCTGGAGCCCGAGATGACAGGCCTGGATGAACTCCTCGGCCAGATCCTGATCCGGCAGCGCCTCTACCAGGCCGAGCATCTTCAGGTCTTCGAGCGACTGTGCGCGCGGGCCGACGAGCCGGTGGACCGCGTGTGCTATGGCCTGCACCTAGCCCGCATTCTCGAAGGCCTGGGCCGCTATTCCGCCATGGCCGAAGTGCTCGCGGGCGTTCAGAAAAGCGTCGAATCCCTGGCTGAGAGTATTGAAAACCGGAACGAGTGGGCGACCGAGACTCAAAGGCTCCTCGCCATCGCCCATTCCAACCTGCAAGACTTTCACAGGGCCGTTCGCCATTACGAGTCATTGCTTGAGGGGAGCCCGGACGACCCCGAGGCTCTGGTGGGCCTGGGCCAGACCTATGCCCGTATGGACAACCACACGCCCGAGATGTACGAGGTGATCCATCGCGCCCGGGAACTCGCCCCGAACGACCCCTATCTGTGCTTCGCCAGCGGTGTCGAGGCGACCGAAGGCGGTCAATGGAGCGAGGCGGAACACTATCTCCTGCTGACTCTCAAAACCGGGGGAGAATTCCAGGATCTGGTGCTGAATCAGATTCAGTCCTTCATCCGCCGCTCCCCGGGCGCCGACAGTATCCCGGCGCGGTGGTTGCGGGCTCATGCTCTTCTGACCCTCCGTCGATATGAAGACCTGCCGGAGGAGACCGAGACAATCTGCGCCCTGAACCCCAAGGAGAAGCCGCGGGTTCTGGCCCTGTACGAGCGGGTCCTGCAAAGTGAGCCGCGCAACGTGATCGCCCTGTGCGAGCGCGCACGGATTCTGCATCGCCAGGATGTCAACAGCCAGGCCCGCGCCCTCCTCGAGGACGCACTCAAGATCCAGTCCGATTACCGCCCCGCCCAGCGTCTCCTGCTCGAGGTCTATGAGACCATGATCCTGAGGCAGACGGAAAATGTCGCTCTACGTTTCGACATGGGACAGCTCGCCATGCGCCTGGGCGAGTACGACAAGGCCGTCCCTTGTTTTCAGAAGACCCGCCTCGAAACCGGCTACGAAAAACAGTCCACCCGGCTACTCGCGGAGTGCTTTTACCACAAGAACATGTACGAGCTCGCCCTGCAGGAATTCCAGCACCTGAGCATCGAGCGATCCTCACTACCCATGCTGTACCGAATTGGGCGGGAGTTCGAGACTCAGGGAAACATGATGGCGGCGCGCATGGCCTATCAGAGGGTCTATGCGACCGACGCCAATTACGAAGACATCAGTGATCGCCTCCACAACATCACCCAGTCCTCCGACGCAGCCCTCAGCGGAGCCACTCTGAATCTGTCCAAGAGTCGCCCGGAGGAACGGAAGAAGACGTCCCTTCGTTATGATCTGCGCGACGAGGTGGGCCGCGGCGCCATGGCCACGGTCTTCCGCGCCTTTGACAATGAACTCGAGGAGATCGTCGCCCTCAAGATTCTCCCCGAGAACTTCCTCGGCAATGAAGAGGCCCTCCGCCGCTTCCGCCTTGAGGCCCGCTCGGCCCGTCACCTGACCCACGAGAACATCGTCCGCATTCACGATATCGGCGAAGAGCAGGGCCGCAAGTATATCTCCATGGAGTATATCGACGGGCTGACCCTGAAGAAGATCATCCAGTCCAAGAACATGACCGTCACCCCCGCCCTCTTTCTCCACGTGGCCCGCAAGATCGCTGGCGGAATGGCCTATGCCCACAGCCTGGGCGTGGTGCATCGAGACCTGAAACCGGCCAACATCATGATCACCCGTAAAGGCGAGTGCCCCCTCGAAGAAGGCGTGGTCAAGATCACCGATTTCGGCATCGCAAAAATAGCCGACCACGCGGGACACACCATGACCGGCGCCCTCGTCGGAACCCCCCTTTACATGAGCCCCGAACAGGTTATTGGCCGCGAGTGCGATCATCGGGCCGACATCTATTCGTACGGTGTCCTGCTCTACGAAATGGCCGCCGGATCGCCTCCCTTCAAGGACGGGGATCTGGCCTATCATCACCTGCACACCCGCCCCGAGCCCCTTCAGAATGTTCACGGCGACCTCGGCGCCATCATCATCAAATGCCTGGAGAAGGACCCCGCCCGGCGCTATTCCTCTTTCCAGGAGATTCTCGACGCCCTTCAGAAAATCGGCGAGAATTCCGTCTTCACCGCTCCGTCCCCCAAACCCGCCAAGGGAGCCGGGGCATGAAGTGCGGGGCCGGCAGCCCTCGCCGGTCATTCTCCTCCTTTTCTACACGTAAAACCTCTTGCAATGAATCCCGAGCAGGGTATCCTGCCCCTTGTATCCCCCGGCTGCCCTCGGGGAGCCAACATAAGATCCCCGGAGATTTGGGAGGAGAAACCACGATGGAATTCGAAGAAATCCAGAAACAGCAGGAAGAAGCGCGCAAAGCCGCCCTGGCGGGCGGCGGCGCTCAGGTCTCAGAGGGAGAGATTACTCTCCGAGAACGCTTCCTGCGCACCATGCACTACCAGACCGTTGACATGATCCCAAACTTTGAGTTCGGCTATTGGACGGAAACACTGCACGTCTGGCGCGAGCAGGGACTGCCCGAGTGGGTCGTCGACGAGAAGACCGCCTACGATTATTTCGGGATCGAAAGCTATCACGTCGCCGGCGCGGATATCGGCATCGGAAAAGTTTTCGAGGCTGAAGTGATCGAGGAAACGGAAGAGAAGGTCATTTCGCGCGACCAGACCGGCGTGATCTCCGAAATCAACAAACAGGGCAACCAGTCCATCCCTCACTTTCTCGATTTCCCCGTAAAGGACCGCGAGTCGTGGCTACCCTTCAAGAAAAGTCTGCTCGAGCGCTGCGACGCCCCTCTGCCCGCCAACTGGGACGAACTGGTCGCGGGATACAATCGCCGGGACTATCCCCTCGGCGTGGATTTCGGATCTCTCATCGGCCGCGCCCGCAACATCATCGGTTTCGAAAACACCGCACTCATGGTGTGTGAGGATGCCGAACTGCTGGAGGATATCGTTGAGACCTTCACCGTGAACGCCATGGCGCGCCTTGAGAAGGTTCTGCCCCACGTGCGCTTCGATTTCGCCGCGGGCTGGGAAGACATCTGCTTCAACTCGGGTCCTGTCGTGGGCGTGCCCTTCTTTTACGACATTCTCGCGCCGCGCTACAAACGCCTCACTGACCTTCTCAACCTGCACGGCGTGGACATCGTCTACACCGACTGCGACGGCAATCTCGAACAGGTGGTCGGGGCATTCATGCAAGGCGGCGTGAACACCCTTTTCCCGTGCGAGGTCCATGGTGGCACCGATCCGGTCCTGCTTCGCGAGCAGTTCGGACGCCCCCTGCGGGTCTGGGGAGGGATCGACAAGATGATGTTTCTCAAGGACAAGAAAGCGGTAGACGCCGAACTCCAGCGTCTGTTGCCCAAGGTCAAAGAAGGCGGCTTTATCCCGACCGTCGATCATCGCGTGCAGGCCGACGCGAAACTCGACCTCTACAAGCATTACCTCGACCGCAAGCGCGAATGGTTCCGTTGCGGCGGGGAGCCGAAGTACTGAGAGGGCGGCCGGTAGCCGGTCGTCATCCGCTCCAAGTCATTCTCCAAAGGAGAATTCCATGCCCCCTCTTCGCGCCGCTATCCTCGGTTACGGCCGCAGTGGCGGCTCCATGCATGCCGGAGCCATCGAGGCCAGCCCCGATTTCGAGATGACCGCCGTCTGCGACATCGATCCCGCGCGGACCGACCTCGCCGCCAAGCGCTTTTCCTGCCGAGCCTATGACAATTATCACGAGATGTTCGAGAAGGAAAAACTGGACCTCGTCTGCGTCATCACACGCAGCGACCAGCATTGTGAGATGGCTTGCGACTGCCTGGAGGCGGGAGTCAACGTTCTGGTCACCAAGCCCTGGGCCGTAAACACCGCCGAGGCCGAACGCATGGTCGCGGCTGCCGCGAAAAGTCCCGCCAAACTTCTGCCCTGGCTGCCCGCGCGTTGGGGCAGCGAACTGCGACGACTGCGCGAACTCGTGAGCGGGAACGCCATCGGAAACGTCTTCCTCGTGCGCCGCGCCCAGTGCTCATTCGGCACCCGCTCCGACTGGCAGACCAAGAAACGTCACGGCGGCGGCTATCTCCTGAACTGGGGCCCTCACATCATCGACCCGCCCCTCCTGCTGCTCGATTCGCCCGTGCGAAGCGTCTATGCCCGCATGGGCCAGGTCATCAATCCCGGCGACGCGGAGGACTGCTTTCTGGCCCTCTTCACCCTCGAGAACGGCGCCACGGTTCAGGCCGAATACACGATCTCGACCTTGCCCCTGCCAGGCTGGTTTCTCCAGGCCGACCGCGGCTCCATCCAGATCCGGGGCAAAGACCTGACCGTCAAGTCTCAGATCCCCGCACAACCCGACGACCCGACCCGGACCGCGACCATGCAGGCCGAGTCCGGCGGGGAGCGCACGGAGACCATCGCGGGAAATCCTTACGGGGACGAGCATGAGATCTACAAAGAGATCGCCCAGGGCCTGCGCGGCGAAAAAGAATACCCCGTCCGCCCGGCCGACGCGCTCCAACTCTCGCGCATTTTCGATGCCGTGCGAGCCTCGGCTGAAGAGAATCGGGTCGTCCAACTCTGAGACTGTGGCCCCCCGCCGGGGGCGACGCGCCACAAAGGAGCCATAAACATGAAGTACGCCTTCATGACTTTTTCCACGCCGGACCTCACCCTCGAAGAAACCCTCAAAACCGCCCGCCGCTATGGATATTCCGGTATCGAGCCCCGACTCGTCTCCAAGCACCGCCACGGCATCGAGACCACAACCTCGCCTGCCGAGCGCAAAGCCATCCGCGACAAAGTCTGCAAATCCGGCATCGAACTGGCCTGTCTGGCCACCTCCATCAAGTACGCCGACCCGGCCCAGGCCGATGAGATGATCGAAACCACGCACGACTCTATCGATCTCGCCGGAGACATTGGCGCGCCCGCCCTTCGCATTTTCGGCGGCCCGATCCCCGAGGGCGTCACCCGCGAACAAGCCGCTGATTCCGTCACCCGTTCCCTTCGCCGGGTGGCCGACCACGCCGCTGAGCGCAACGTCATCGTCTGCTTTGAAACCCACGACCACTGGTGCGATCCCGCCGATGTCGCCGGCGTTCTCAAGCGCGTCAATCATCCCGCCATCGCCGTCAACTGGGATGTCATGCATCCCGTCCGCCAGGCGGGCAAGACCATGGACGAGGCCTTCGAAACGCTCCGCCCCTGGATCCGCCACCTCCACGTCCACGACGGCACGAAGGGCGAACTCAAAATGCTGCCCATCGGCACGGGCGATTTCGACCACCGCCGCGTCATCGAACTGATGAACTCGATCAACTACACCGGATTCATCAGCGGCGAGTGGATCAACTGGGAGCCGTGGGAAACCCATCTTCCCCGCGAGATCGCCACCCTCAAACGCTACGAGGAAGAGATCTCCTGAGGCGCCCGCGTCCAATCCTTCCGGGAACAAAACCGTGCCCCTGCTCCACGACCGCCACATTGCCTTCGTCTCCCTCCAGTCCTACGGCTTCTACCATCCCGAAGCATCCAGCAAACAGGGCGGAGCCGAGGTGCAGGTGGCCCTCCTCGCGCGCATTCTGGCCGAGAACCACGGCGCGAAAGTCCGCGTCGTTTGCCTCGGACCCGAGAATCGCCTCGAACGACACGGCCCGGTCGAACTGGCCGTCCTCTCGCGGGAAACGAACGCTTCGCAAAAAGTCCGCGCAGTCCTCGAATCGCTGAGCGATTTCCAGACCGACTGCGTCCTCCAAATGTCATGGGGCATCGAGACATGGATGGCCGCGCGCTATGCCTCCCGCCGCAAAAAACGTTTCATCTTCCTCATCGCCCAGACCGAAGACGTCCGCCTTGGCCTCAAAGACTGGCTCCACTGGCGGCGCGCGCTTTATCGCCGGGGACTCCGGGCGGCCGACCGAATCATCGCCCAGTCCGATGAACAGGTTCAAAGCCTGCCTCCGCCCCTTCGCCCGAAGACCGCCATCATCAAGAGCGTTCAGCCCTCGCCCGAAGACCTCTTTCCCGAGAAGACGAACATCCTCTGGGTCGGCCGCGCCGTACCCCTCAAACAGGCCGAGGTCTTCCTCGACCTCGCAGAGCGGCTGCCCGGCCTGCCCTTCGAAATCATCCTCAATCCGACCCACGAGGAAGAGTACTCGCGTCGACTGGCCGAACGCGCCGACGCCCTGCCCAACGTCAAACGCATTCCCTACGTCCCCTACGATTCGATCCTCGACCACTTCCGCCGCGCGCGCCTCTTCGTCAGCACCAGCACCGTCGAAGGATTTCCAAACACCTTCCTCCAGGCGTTCCGCACCCGCACCCCCGTCTTCACCCTCCAGGCCGATCCCGACGGCGTCATCGCCCGATTCGGCCTCGGATTCTGCGCCTCAGGCAACCGCGAAACCCTCGCCTGCCAAATCGAGAACCGCTACACCGACGCCGCCTGGCTCCGCGAAACCGGCAACCATGCCGCCGAATACCTCACCCGCAACCACGCCCCCCGCACAGTCGGCGACCAATGGGCGGAGATGATCGCCGCGACCCTTCAAAACTCCTGACATCTATTCGATTGCCGTCGACCGAACATCCGTTCACCGCCCCCCAAAAGGCCTTGACAATAGGATCAAGGGCCACCTACCGTAAGCAAGATTTAGCAGGATATGCGGTTCCCTCGGTCCTCCGAGAGAAAATAAAAATGGCCCCAACCATTTCATTCCTCCGAACACTATAGAGGAGAAGAGAAGAATCGGGAGGAAACAACCATGGACAATGCAATACCAAACGTGGGCGCAGACAGCAGGAAGTCTCGGCTGGGGAGCACCCTCAAGTTGGTGGGCCTTTTGGGCCTCGTGATGGCGGTACTGACCGTGCTTCTGGCCGGAGGCATGCTGACACCGGAAATGCTGCGGGAACTCCCTGCGCCCCGGAGTAAGGCGGACACGACGCGGCTGCTGGCCCTGAACAGAGACGGCGAGAAAAGTGGAAAAGCACTGCCTCGAAGCACCGACGTCTCGAGTCCCAGCACCGTTGGCGGAACAGCCAATCCCGGTCTGAAGTTTCAGCCCCTCATTCCCGATGCGCCGGATATTCCGGGAGAACTGAGAGCCAGAGCAAATGAATTCAACGCCCGGTTTGACGCTATCCTGCTGCGGATCGAGGAGTATGAGGGGGTAAAGAATTCGCTTACGCCGGATGAGGCAATGTATGCCCTCGGGAAGATGGAGCAGGACTGCCGCGATATCTTCGGAGAAATGGCGGGATTCACCAACCACTCGCTGCGTGCAATACCAAAGGGCGGACAGTCCAAGATGGTAGAACGCTATTTCGCATTCCAGCGCTGGTACTATCCCGCCATTCTCGACGCGGAAGAGCGGGGACGACAGTGGAAAGAGGCACTGGGACTGTCCAAGCAATACAGAAAAGACCAATATACTTGGTGGGGCGTTCAGAGCATCGCCCATGACCCAAGTCAGACGCTCCGGGAGTCCGACTTTGACAAAGGGGCCGGCAGAAGCGAGTACGAACGAGGGCTTTACTATTGCCGCCAAGTCGGCGGGAAAGAGGGACTGAAACTCGCCGGGGGACTCCTATTTGAGCAGAAGAAGAGAGCAATCGGGGACTTCTTCACGGAAGCGTTGGATGCCGTCAAGTATCACGGAGTACGCAGCACGGTTGTTTCCCACCATATTGGTTTTGGTTCCCGGTCCGGCGGCCGCGGTGGAGCCCGCAAAGAGGGGGAAACACAGTAAGATATCTCGTGGTCGGGAGACCTTTTGGAGTGCGAAAGCCATGCTGCCCACCGCAGCCGATGAGGGCCCTTGGACTGGCAGATCAAGGTCACTGAGCAGGTCAACGGGAAGCATAGACTCCGCACTCCAAAAACGGCACAGATCGACCGGTTTTCTTGACTGTTCGCAGGGAAAGGTGTACACCGACTGCCACGCTGGGAGCCCCATTTGAGCGGGGCGTGTGTGGAAACCTGCAGGTGATCTCGGACTATTGATTCTGGAGGTGAACCATGAAAGCTGGTGATCAGAGACTGAGTCTCGAAAAACTTCACGCCTGGGAGGCGCTCGGCTTCGGCATGTTCATCCATTTCGGCATGAGCACCTTCGACGGGGCGGAACACTCGAAGGGGAACCAGCCGGCGTCCTTCTACAGCCCGGACCATCTCGACGTGGCGCAGTGGGTCTCGGTCGCGCGCGACGCGGGGATGAAGTACGCGATCCTGACCGCGAAGCACGTGGCCGGCTTTTGCCTGTGGCCCAGCGCCCACACCGACTATCACGTGGGCCACAGCGGGAACAAGACCGACGTGGTCGAAGTTTTCGTTTCGGAGTGCCAGAAGAAGGGCCTCATGCCCGGCTTCTACTACTGCTCGTGGGACAACCACCATCTCTTCGGCTCGGGAACGCCCACCTTCGTCGGCTGGGAGAACGCCTACACCACCCGCGAGTACCGGGATTTCCAGACCGCCCAGGTTGAGGAACTCCTGACCCGCTACGGCGGTTTCGGCGAGGTCTGGATTGACATTCCGAAAGTCCTGCCCCGGGACTATCGCCACGAACTGTACGACCGCGTCGCCTCGCTCCAACCCGACGCCCTGATCGTGATGAACCACGGCTGCAGCGACGGCAGCAAACTGAGGATTGACTGGACCTGGCCCACCGACCTGATCACCATCGAGCGGTTCCTGCCCAACAGCCAGACCGGACACGACCCTTGGCGAACCGTCGAGGAGAAGGAGTACTACCTGCCGGGAGAGGCCTGCGATCCGATCGGCAAGAACTGGTTTTTCATCGAGGGGGACCGGCCTCGGTCGGATTCAGAGCTGTTGGGCATGTACCTGATCTCGTTGTCTCGGGGAGCGAACCTGCTGCTGGACGTAGGACCGGACCGGCATGGCCTGATCCCCGAGCCGTGCGTAAAGGCACTGAGGCGGCTGGCGGAGAATATCGGGAAGGTTGGGGCCGGGAAGCGGACGAAGGAGTCGGGAGCACCATCTTAACTTCGGGTGGGGAGAGCACCATGAATGAGATCAGAATTGGAGAGCGAGCGGGCGAATGTGTGTTTTGTGCTGAGGGGGAAAAGGCGTGGCTTCGCGGGATGGGGGAAGTTCTCTTTGGCCTCAATGGACAGGACTCAGGGCCGATACGCACTCAGGGCCTTGTCGTCGTCAACACCCTGACTGGGCGTTACGAGGGCCCGGACTGGTCATGTTAGCGCGTCGAGCATGACCGCGCGGACAGCCTGACGCTGGG
>JABMPG010000483.1 GCA_013203855.1 bacterium | reverse complement strand
TGCTAGGGGAGTTGAAGTCCCGCCTCGAGTCCCAGGAGAAGGATCTGCGACGTCTGCGACAGGAACTGGGGCGACGGCAGGAACTTCTGACCCAGACCGGCGCGACCGGGGGACTGGGGGAGGCGGATCCCCGCAGCCGGCTGTCGACGTACGAAAAGGGGCAAGAAACCCCGAGCGAGCGCTTCGATCGTGAGTTCCGGAAATTGGAAAACCGGTTCTCGGAAGGCCGGCTGACGCAGGAAGAATTTGAGAAGGCGAGACAGCACCTGAAGACGATGGTCTAATAGTTGACAAGATTTATCGGGACACCGGAATGAACAGGAACAGGGCGGATTGCAGCTGTCCTGTCGAGGTTCCAGGAACTAGAGACTGAGATGGCGACCTCTTTTTACGATCAAAATGTTACCGGGCGGATTCTTGTCGTAGACGACGAGTCTTTGGTTCTGGAAACTCTTGCGGCGATTCTGAACGATCTCGGGCATGAAGTTGTGTCGGTTCTGGATGGGCAACGGGCGATTGAAGAGGCGGCAAGACATCGTCCCGACCTGGTGTTGTGCGACATGTTTATGCCGGGCATGAATGGCATGGACCTTTTGGTGCGGCTCAAGGGTTTGCATCCGATGCTGCCGGTCATTGTCCTGACCGGCCATCCGCAGCTCGACCACGCGGTTAACGCCATGAAGAAGGGCGCGGCGGATTTCATCACCAAGCCTTTCAGCTATGAGCAGATCCGGCACGTGGTGCAGAAGAATCTCCAGGAGCAGCGTCTGGTCCACGAGAATCAACGTCTTGTGGCCGAGTTGAACAACAAGGCGGTGATCGAGCAGCTCAACCGCCAACTGCACCAGAAGATCAGCCAGATCACCAAGCTTTACACGATCAGCGAGTCCTTCCACGCCTTCGTGGATAACGGCTCGCTTCTTCAGTATGTGGTCGATCTGGCCTCGGATCTGACCGACGCGCAACGGGTGTCGCTTCTCACCTATGACCGGCGGCATCGCAGTTTGGTCATGCGTGCGGCGAAGGGGGTTTCGGACGAGCTGTGGCGGAAGGTGTGCGTCAAGGTGGGCGAGGGCGTTGCGGGAAGCGTCGCGCAGAACTTCCGTCCCATCCGCGTCACCTCGAAAGATTTGGCCGGGCTCGATCCCGAACTGGAGCGCAAGTACTCGTCGCACTCGTGGCTGTCGGTGCCGCTCTTTATCGGGGGGGAACTTTTCGGCGTTCTGAATCTGACCGACAAGCGCGACAAGTCGGACTTCACCGAGGAGGACGAGTACCTGGCCATGATGCTGGCGGAGAAAGCCGGTAACAAGCTCGAGAACAACGTGCTCTACGAGGGCATCTACTCGAACCTTTTGGACACTCTTCGCGCCCTGGTTTCGACCATTGAGGCGAAGGACTCTTATACGCGCTCGCACAGCCAGCGGGTGACCGAAACGGCTCTTCTCGTCGCCCGGCACGTCGGTTGCAGCGAGGAGGATTGCGAGAGCATCGCTTTCGCGGGAATTCTGCACGACATCGGCAAGATCGGTATTCAGGACAGCATTCTCCAGAAGAAGGGTCGCCTGGACCCAAAAGAATACCAGGTGATCAAGAGGCATCCGGTCATCGGGGATACGATCATCGAGCCCCTGGGGCTGATCGAGGCCGAGCGGGATATCATCCGGCACCACCATGAGCGCATCGATGGAAAGGGCTATCCCGACGGGCTGGGCGGGAGCGAGATTCCCCTTCTCTCTCGGATCGTGTCCGTCGCCGACGCTATCGATGCCATGACTTCGACACGTTCTTATCGGGAGGCTCAGAACGAGGAGTATGTTCTGAGCGAGCTTCATGAGCACGCAGGGAGTCAGTTCGATCCCGAACTGATAGACGCGGTGCTGGAACTGGTTAGCGAAAAGAAGATTTGCCTCGCTCCCGAGGGACGTCCGGCGTCGGCCTCCGAACCGGAACGCGAAGATGTGGAGACGGTTCAAGTGGAAGAGGCGTAGTGAAATAGCCAGTAGGCCGAGATTATCCGGTCCTTTATCCCTATGGGATTGAAGGGCCAGTTTTTTCTATTACGTACCATTTGAGTTGGAAGCCGTAGTGTCCCGGAAGGGGTCGGAGAAATCCGGCCTGGGCCGCGGCGTGGAGGGTCTGCGCGTCATCGGGGCGGACGTTCAGGAGGGCGATGAGGGAGACGTCGTATTCCTGGATGAACCGCTGGATGTTTTCGGGGTCGAGTCGGCTGGGCAGATAGATGGTGGGGCGGTCGAAGAGCCAGTTGAGGATAAAGGGCTCGTCGGTAGCGATGACGGCGTCCTCGGCGACGGCTTGGAGCATCTGTTCGTGGCGCTGAGTGAGGGCGGGCAGGGCTTGGCGTTCCTTGAGGACAGCGCGTGTGGCCCAGAGGTAATACGCGCAGAAACCCGCCGCAATCAGGCAGAGGAGGAGCAGCACTTCGCGGGGGCGCGGGATCCTGATTCGGGCGAGCAGCCCGCCCATGCCGCCAAGGCTCAGGGGCAAGAGGCAGACGTAGACGGGCTGAAGGAAGCGGTCGCCTTCGGTGGTGGACCAGGTAATGGCGGCGAGGATGAAATGCAGGATGGCGGTCCAGAGGAGCAGGCCGAGGAGGGGCATCTTGCGCATGCCCCAGAGCCCGAGGAGGCCGATTCCGAGAACGCCGAGGAAGTGCAGGCTGAAGAGGTGGCGCAGGTGCTGCCAGGTGTTTGCCGCGATCAGGCCGGGGATGGAATGGGTCCGGGCGAATTCGGCGGCCGAGGGGATCTCGAGCCGCCAGCCTGCTCGCATGCCTTCCAAAATATCGGTCACGCGGAGGTGGTGGCTCTGAACGGAGTAGAGGGGCGATCCCTTGTCGATCCAGACGATAAGGAGCCAGCCGCCGACGAGCACAATTGCAGGCGCGAGGAAGAGGCCGAGGCCTTTCCAGCGCCGCCGCCATGCGAGAACGAGGATCGCCGCACCGATCACGGCGAGGCCTGTGGGGCGGGCGAGATAGGCG
>JABMPG010000482.1 GCA_013203855.1 bacterium | reverse complement strand
TTCCCGAACCGGTCGGACCCGTGACCAGGACGATCCCGTGGGGCCGGCTGATCATATCGCGAAGGATGCTCAGGTGCCGCCCATCGAAACCCAGGCGCTCCAGATTGATGAATTCCTCATCCCGGGTCAGGATTCGGATCGAGACGCTCTCGCCGCTGGGCGTCGGAACCGTCGAGACGCGCATGTCGAATTCCTTGCTGCCCTTGCGCACTTTGATCTTGCCGTCCAGGGGCAGGCGACGCTCGGCGATGTCCATGTCGGCCATGATCTTGATACGCGAAATGATAGCCGACTGGAAACGCTTGATGTTGGGAGGCACCGGCGATTCATAGAGCACGCCATCGATCCGGTAGCGGATACGAAGATCGTTCTCCATGGGTTCGACGTGAATATCCGTCGCGCGGTCGCCGATAGCCTCGTTGACGATCTGGTTGACAAACCGGATGATCGAGGCGTCCTCGGCCATATCCTCGATGTCCCGGACCTGACCCTCCGTCTCCAGGCTCAGCGTCCCATCAGTATCTTCGGTCATCTCCTGCATCGTGTCCGCGCCGATGCCATAGTACTGTTTCACCGCCTCGCTGATATCCTTGAAGGACGCCACCACCGGGTCGATCTCCGCCCGGAGGTTCAACCGAAGATCGTCCAGAACATGTACGTCATTCGGGTCCGAGACCGCGATTTCCAGGGCGTCATCGCGGACGCCGACCGGCATGATGTGATAATGGGTGGCGAGACGGGCCGGTACCCGGGCGATGACCTCGGGGTCGATCACCACGTCACTAAGTCGCATGAAACGCAGGCCAGCCTGGCGGGCCACCGCCTGGAGCAGTTCCTCCTCGGTGATCAGCCCCATCTTCCGCAGGACCGTTCCCAACTGCTCTCCCGACTTGTGATGCTCGATCAGCGCCCGGTCTAGCTCATCAGGGTCTAGAATACGCATCTCGACCAGGATATGCCCCAGTTTCCGTCCATCTTCCTGGGCAATCATATTTTGCGCTCCGTTCCAGATCAGTTCTCCGGCGAATAAGGGGACCGGCGGATCGATCCCCCGTCTTCTCTCTGCCCCGAAGGGGAGATGGACACGTAGAAAGCGTGAAGCAGCACGCATCCACCCGCCACTCATTATACAAGTTACATGCCAATCCGCAAATAATTGAAGAGGTGTGCGCCTTGGTCGCGCCTGCTGCAGCAGCGCGCCCGGAGATTCACGAACCTGAAAAGGGCTTAACCCGTGCCACTTGGGCTGTTGAAGCCATGCTTCAGCCTTCGCGAGGGAGGCGATGCTTCCAGTCCCCCTGGCAGGCCGATCTCGCTCTTTACGGTCCAAAGTAGCCGACATGCCCGGGTTCAGGCTATCTCAACCCGGAACACACGGATCATCTAAATCGTGAAATCACGGTTGAGGCCGGTATCAGGTTTCGAGCATTTCCTTAGTGAAACGGACAGGCTTGCCTACAACGTAACAGCCGTCAAAGCACGCCTTGCAGTAGGAGATGCCTGGCGGCATGACCTTCAGGAGTCCCTCGATGCTCATGTAGCACAGAGAGTCGGCCTTGACCAGGTCCCGGATCGCGTCGACCTCCATCTTCGCCGCGATCAGCTCGCCCTCGGAGGGCGTGTCGACGCCGTAGTAGCAGGGAAAGACCCACGGGGGCGCACTGGAGCGGACGTGGATTTCGGTCGCCCCGGCCCGGCGGAGCATGGCGACGATCTTGCCGATAGTCGTCCCCCGCACGATCGAATCGTCGACCACCACCACCCGCTTGCCCGCCAGAACGCCCCGGACGGCGTTGTACTTGATCCGGGCGCCGAAGTCGCGGATGCTCTGCTGGGGCTCGATAAAAGTGCGGCCGATATAGTGGTTTCGGATCAGCCCGAGATCGAAAGGAATACCCGATTCCTTGGCATAGCCGATAGAGGCCGGAATGGCCGAGTCGGGCACGCCGATGACCACGTCGGCTTCGACAGGATGCTCGCGGGCGAGTTCACGACCGAGATCCACCCGGACCTCATAGATGGTCCTCCTATCGGAGGCCAGGCTGTCAGGCCGGGAGTAATAGATGTTCTCAAAAACACAGTAGGCCGGCTCCACCCCAGCGAAGGGCTTGTCACTGTGGAGCCCGTCCGCGTCGCAGGTAACGATCTCGCCTGGCTCTACCTCGCGGATGTACTCCGCGCCCAGAATGTCAAAAGCGCAGGTCTCCGAGGCCACCACATACCCGCCCTTCAGCCGACCCACCACCAGCGGGCGGATGCCCCGGGGGTCGCGCAGGGCGATCAGGCAGTCCGGCCGCAGGACCACGGTGGAAAAGGCGCCCTTGACGCGCATTACCGCGAGCGTCAGCGCCTCTTTGAAATCACTGGCCGAAGAATGAGCCAGAAGGTGCAGAAAAACCTCGCTGTCGGTCGAGGTCTGGAAGATCGCGCCCCGACGCTCGAAGGTCTGCCGCAAGTCATCGGCGTTGGTAAGGTTGCCGTTATGCGCAAGGGCCACCGAGCCACCATGGTACTTGGCGACGAGGGGCTGGG
>JABMPG010000481.1 GCA_013203855.1 bacterium | reverse complement strand
GCCGACTTGGACGGAGACGGTACCGCTGATGTGGTCGGTTTCGGGGATGAAGGGATCTATGCCGCGATTTCCACCGGCGATGGTTTCACGGACGGCGCGCTTTGGGTCGAGGATTTTTCCTTTGAGAAGCAATGGCACTGGGAACTCAACCCACGATTCCTGGCCGACATGAATGGGGATCGGCGCGCGGATGTGGTCGGCTTCGGCGATGACGGAGTCATGGTCGCCCTTTCCGAAGCGGGACAGGAATTCGGGCGTCCCCGCATTCTTGTTTCCGGCTTCGGGAGCGAGGACGGATGGAGCCCCGAGCGCCACCTGCGCATGGTCACCGACCTGGACGCCGATGGCCGGGCCGATATCGTGGGGTTCGGCGAAAAGGGCATTACCGTTTTCCGGTCAAACCTGCCTGTTCCCGAGACACCGGCTCAGCCCAAGTGGGTCGAGGCCGGAAAAACCGCCGCGCCCGCCCCCCTCGACGAGCCAGACAAGGCCGTCGGCCCGGAGTTTCCCACGGGTTGGCGGGGTGACGGGACGGGACGCTATCCGAAAGCCGAGTCCCCGAGAATCTGGTCCGCCGACGACAAGGTGATCTGGAAGACGGCGCTGCCTTCAGGGAGCAACGCCACGCCGGTGGTCGTGGGCGACCGGGTCTTCGCGTGTTCGGAGCCGAGCGACCTGATCTGCCTCGACCGCGAGAACGGCAAGATTCTGTGGCAGGTTTCATCCCTCCGGACCGAAACCATGACCGAAGAAGACGAGCGCTTGGCGCGGGAGAACGAGGAGAAGAGCCGAGGTGTGGGGAAAGAACTGAACGCCCTGCGGAATGAGTTGAACGGGGTGCGGATGAAACTCAAGAAGGACCCGAAGAACGGGGATCTTTTCAGCCGATTCAGCAAGTTGAAGCGCGAGGTGGCTCTGAAGAACCGCGAATACGAGAAACTCGTCGGGTATCTTCAGCCTCGCACGCAGAGCGTCAACGGCTACTCCAGTCCGACCCCCGTGAGCGACGGCCAGTCGATTTACGTGCTCTATGGGACGGGCGTGGCCGCTTCGTATGATCTGGTTGGCCACCGGCACTGGATCCGATTCATCGAAGCGCCGGATCACATTTGGGGCCACAGCGCGTCCCCCCGTCTGGCGGGGAGCGTTCTCGTCGTTCACATCAATGATCTGCGCGGACTGAATTCGGAGACCGGCCAGGATATCTGGCGGGTGAAGCTTCCTCCCAGTTGGGGCACGCCCATCATCGCGGCGATTCCGGAGACCGGGGCGGAGAACTCTCCTCTCGCCCACGTGATCGTCACGCCTCAAGGCGACGTGGCGCGGGCGGACACGGGAAATATTCTGGCGCGCCGTCTCTTCCGGATGCCCTACGGAAGTCCGCTGCTTGAGGAGAACGTGGTCTATGCGGTCGACCAGCAGGGCGCGGTGGCGATTCGCCTGCCTGAGAGCATGGAAGGCGGCTTTCAGACCGAGGAACTGTGGCGCACCCGGCCGCGGAGGGATCGCTACTATGCCTCTCCTGTTCTGGCCGGAGGCTACTTGCACGCGGCCAACAGCACCCACTATTACAGCGTTCTGGATGCGCGCACGGGCGAGGTGGCTTACGAGACCAAGATGCCGTTCGGTTCCGGCGCGATCTATCCCAGCCTGTGCCTGGCCGGAGGGCTCGTCTATCTGAGCAACGAGGACGGGCGGACTTTGCTCGTGGAGCCCGGTCCCGGTCTCAAGACCGTCGCCGACAATACCCTCGAACCCTTCCGGGCCACGCCGGTTTTTCGCGATGGTCGAATGTACGTGAGAACTCTCGAGAATCTCTATTGCATCGGGCAGTGAGTTCAGTCGCCCTTTCCCGAGTCCTGCCTCTCGGCCAGAATCTGTCCTGAGTAGTGTTTGATGCCGCTCAGCCTCTGGTACTCCTCTGAGTCCTGGGTCAGGCGCTTGGAACGGCCTTCCGTGTGGGTGAGGATCCACTGCACGTCCAGGCCGTGCTCCTTGGCCAGGCATTGCACGCGCTCGATTGCCTCGGGCGAGTCGTTCCATTCGAAGAGGATGTACTGCCAGGTGACGCGAGGTTTGTCCCGGTCCAGTTTCGCGCGTTCCCCTATGAAAGCCGTCATGTTGCCAAAGGCGGTATCGAAATCTCCCCCCACCCGGTAGCGGCCGTACGTTTCTTGGTCGACACCGTCGATCGAGAAGGAAATGTGGTCGATGAGGCCCTCGCGAACAATAGTCTCGATCGAGCCTCTGGGCATGACATTGCCGTTGGTGTGGGTGTAGATCCAGCACTCGGGGACGGTGCGGCGCACGAACCGCAGCAGCCGGATCAACTGGGGGTCCAGGAAGGGCTCGCCGTAGTTGTAGAGCCACAGATCGCGCAGTGTCTTACGCACGTCCAGAATCAGCCGCTCGACATACTCCGGCTCGAGCCGGGCGAATCGCGGATGCCGGGAGGCCGTCCGGACCAGTCGGCGCTTTGCCACGTCGCTCAACCAGCGCAGCCACGCCCGAGCTGAAAGATTCCCGGGGCGCTTCACTCCGCGAAAGGCCTGCCATTCGCGAATCTTGCAGGCCAGACAGCGCAGGTTGCAGTACGAGACGGTTTCGAGCCGGATTTTTCTGATCTCGAGTGTTTCCGGATCGAGGGCGCCGGGCGAAGGCTGGGTCTTCGCGAAGCAATTGCATCCCAGCGCCGGACAAAAGGTATTGTCTTTGGAACTCAGAAGAATCCGCCGGAGCTCCCTGTAGCGCTTTCCCCGGAAGATCTCATAGACCCCTTGTTTCTTGATGTTGCCGGTTTTGAAAACACCTTCCACATCCACGCAGCTGCAAACCACGTCTCCGGTGGCCAGAACGCAGACTTCCTCGAGAATTTCGTTGCAGATCGTAGCCATGGCGCGCCGTTGAGAATTTCAGATCGCATGCGGGGAGATCCGACATCCGCTGTTGGTATGGTATCAGGCGGGTTGCTTCGCCGTCCAGCGTTGAGGCTGCCTGCATGAGCCTGGCTGACGCGGACGGAATGTGCCCCCCAAACTGCTTGACTTGCTCCGGCCCCTTCCTTAAGCTTGTTTCTTATGCCCCAAGGGGAAGAGCGTACAACACGCTTCCCCGGATGGACGGACGGATGGAGCGAAAACCAGCGGGTACCGAATACACGGCCGAAAACTTCCGATGTGTGCGCTGCGGTCGGTGCTGCACGGGCGACGGTTATGTCAACGTCAGCCCGGAGGAGTGCGAGAAAATCTCAGACTTTCTCGGCATTCCCCTCGACGAGCTCCTCGAGCGGTACACCCACAAGATGCCCGGCTATCAGCACTGGCTCAAGGACGGCGAGGGGAAGGATATCCCGTGCATATTCCTCGACAGAGACAAGAACGGGCTGGCTTCGTGCCGGATCGACCCGGTCAAGCCCCACCAGTGCCGGACCTTTCCCTATGAATGGCGCGCCAACGGCATGGAACACTGGTGCGAGGGAGTGCGTCGCCCCGCCTCGTCCTCCGATTCCGCGAGTAAGAAGAAAGCCCGATGAAGATTGATCGAAAGCGTCCCAGCCAGATTCAGAAGGGCGGTCTTCTGGAACTGGAGATCGAAGATCTCGCCTATGGCGGCAAAGGGATCGCCCGATTCGAAGGGTTCGTGATCTTCGTGCGCAACGGCGTGCCGGGCGACCGGGTTCTCGCGCGGGTGACCAAGCGTCAGAAGAACCACGCCGAGGCGGAAGTCGAGGAGATCCTGAAGCCTTCGCCGGATCGCCTGGAGCCGCCGTGCCCGGTGTTCGGCTGCTGCGGGGGCTGTACATGGCAAAATCTGCCCTATGACATTCAACTCACGCACAAGCAAAAGCAGGCGGCATCGCTTCTCCAGCACATCGCCGGAGTGACGCCCGACATCGTCCGCCCGATCATTCCCTCGCCCGTCGAGTGGCGCTATCGCAACAAGATGGACTATACGTTCGGCACGAGCAACGCGGGCGAGCCGATCCTCGGCTTTCACGTGCCTGGGCGGTTTTGGGAGATTCTCGAAACGCCGACGTGCCTCCTGCAGTCCGAGCCGGCCGACCGAATCGTCCAGTCCATTATCCGCTGGGTCCGCGAGCAGGGGCTGTCCGCCTACAATCAGAAGACCCGCCAGGGCTTTCTGCGCCATCTCTTGATCCGCCACAGCGTCGAGACCGACTCGTTCGTGGTCCTCCTCCTGACCCACGAGGGCGAGCTGCCCGACCGGGAGGGCCTGGTAGCCGCGTTGAAGGAAGCCTGTCCGGGCCTTCAGGGATTCGTCTGGGGCCTGAATGCCGGCCTGGCCGACGTGGCCCGGCAGGATCGCGAATTGTGGAGTTGGGGCAATCCCGTCCTGACCGAGCGTCTGGGGAAGTATCTTTTTCGCGTCTCGCCTCTTTCGTTCTTCCAGGTCAACACGCACGCCGCGCTCAAACTCTACGAAGTGGTTTGCGATCTCTTGGGCAACGACTCGGCCGACAACCGGCTACTGGACGCCTACTGCGGCACGGGCAGCATCGGGATTTTTTGCTCCGAGCGCGTGAAGGAAGTCGTCGGAATCGAGATCGTGCGCGAAGCGATTTTCGACGCACGTGAAAACGCGGCCCGGAACGGTGTGGCCAACTGCACTTTCCTCGCGGGGAACATGAGCGAGACGATTCATCTCGCTGCGTCGATTCCCGGCTCTGGGTTTGGCCGGATCGTGATGGACCCGCCCCGGGGCGGCATGGACAAGCGGGCCTTGCGGGGGCTTCTGGCCCTGCAAGCGCCGGTCCTGATCTACGTCTCGTGCAATCCCTCCACACTCGCCCGGGACATCGTCTCCATCGTCGAAGCGGGCTATCATCCGACGGTTATGCAGCCGGTCGATCTTTTCCCCCAGACCTACCACATCGAGACGGTTCTTCGGTTCGAGAAGAACGTTTGAGCCCGGAAAGTTTGCGGTTTACAGTAACCGAGCGGGAGTCTATGGTTGAG
>JABMPG010000480.1 GCA_013203855.1 bacterium | reverse complement strand
TGGCGGAAGAGAAAGCGCCGGTGGGAGGGCCTGAGATCAGCGCCCACGAGCGCGAGCAACAGGTTGCCGCCCAGACCAAAGCCATGGCTCAGGTGGAGCAGCTGTTCGAAGAGGAAAACCTCAACGAGATCATCAGCCTCTATGTCGCACTTCCCGCAGGACGACCCAAACAGCGGATCATCCAGGGCCTGATCGACCATATCGACGACTGGGGGATCGAGCCGGTTTTTGCTGTCGCGGCTTTGGAGACCGACGGGAAGATGTTCCGGTTCGCCATGCGTCTGTTGCTCCGGCTCGACCGGACCAAGATCTGCCACATGATCGAGATGGAGAGTTATTCGCCGGACCTCCAAAAGGTGGCGGTAACGGTGCTTGCCGAACTGGGCGTTCGGTCGTCTTTGACGAAGCTCAAAGAGTCGCTGGAGATCAGCGATCCGATCGTTCGCAGTGTGGCTTTGAACGGGATTGCCCGGGCCGGACGCGCGGCGTTGAGTTATATCCCGGACCTGGTGCAGACGGCGAAGGGCGATCCGAACCCAGGGGTTCGCCTCGCGGCGGCGGGCGCCTTGGAATCGATGAATCTGATCGAGGCCTACCAGGCCCTGGATGTCCAGTCCCACAAGTCCTCGCTGGAGCCGAAAGTGCTCGAGGTCCTGGACCGGATGCGGGATAAGTTCGGGGATTCTTCCGAGGGTTTCGGGAAGAAGCGGACTCCGGGAAAGGCCGACGATGGGAAGGCCGGGTCCGGATTTCTCCAGAAGAATTCCAAGAACATCGTCAGTGCCATCATCCTTGTCGCCATGCTGGCTGCCGCGGGCTGGTACGCCCATAAGATCTGGCGCGAGTACAACCCGGTGATCGTGCAACAGCCCTGGTAAAGCCCGCCCCGATTTCTCCTTCCCAACCCCACAGGAAACCCTCTGAAATGATCCGGCGAAATCTCAAACGCATCGGTATCCTGACAGGCGGGGGCGACTGCCCCGGCCTGAACGCCGTCATCCGGGCCGTGGCCAAGACCGCCCAGAATGACCACGGCATCGAGGTCATCGGTATTCTGGACAGTTACTGGGGGCTCGTTTGCGAGAACTTCAACGTGCTGACCAACGCCGACGTGTCTGGCATTCTCAACGTGGGCGGGACGATTCTGGGCACGTCCCGGATGGACCCGTTCAAGGAGGGTCACAAGCGGGGCCTCCTTCCTTCGGCGGAGGAGGACTGGGGCTATGTCCGCCGTCTGCTCAAGCGCCACCATATCGACGCCCTCGTCGCCGTGGGCGGGGATGGCACGCTTCGGGTGGCGGCCCGGGCCTGGGAGGCGGGTATTCCTATCGTGGGCGTCCCCAAGACCATCGATAACGACATTCATGAGACGGACCAGACGTTCGGCTTCAACTCGGCCGTCTCGATCGTGATGAACGCTCTGGACATCCTGCATACTACTGCCATGTCCCATCACCGGGCCATGGTGGTTGAGGTAATGGGGCGCACGGTGGGCTGGCTGGCCCTGCAGGCCGGAGTGGCGGGTGGAGGCGATGTCATCCTCATTCCCGAGATTCCGTACAACGAAGAGATCGTTTTCGAGCGCGTCTGCGAGCGTAGCCGAATCGGCAAACGGTTCAGCATCATAGTCGTGGCTGAGGGAGCGCGGTCGGCCAAGGGGAAAACCCAATACAGTGGCGAGATGGACCAGTCGGGACGGAAGATTCTGGGAGGGATCGGGAGAGATCTGGGAGACCGGATTCAGGAGGGCACCGGTATCAGCACCCGCGTGACTACCCTCGGGTATCTTCAGAGGGGCGGTCCGCCGACGGCCTTTGACCGTCTGCTGGCGACCCAGTTTGGTCATGCGGCGGTGGGACTCATCGTTGAGGAGCAGTTCGGCCAGATGGTGGCGTTGCGCGGAAATCGCATCAAAGCCGTCTCCCTGGAAAAAGCCACCACCCGCATCAAATCCGTTCAGAAAGACAACCCCCTCCTCGCTGTGGCCCGATCTGTCGGCACCATATTCGGGAATGAGAAGGGGTAGATAGTTGCGAAGCGCCCGCAGCAGGATCGTGAATCTCGAGCCCTGATCTACAAACTACAAAGGTTAAACGGTAAACTCTCATGGCCTATCTTCTCGGAATCGACATCGGCACCTCCGGCGTAAAAGCCCTTCTCATGGCGAAGGACGGGGCCGTCGCGGCCCAGGCCTCCGAGGAGTACCCGCTTTATGCGCCGCGGCCCAACTGGTCGGAGCAGGATCCGGGGGACTGGTGGCGGGCGGTCTGTATGACCTGTCGAAAGATCCTGGCCGACTCCCGCGTCGATCCGAAAGAGATCAAAGGAATCGGCTACTCCGGCCAGATGCACGGGTCGGTCTTCCTGGACGGAAATGGCGAGGTGGTGCGGCCCTGCATCCTGTGGAATGACGGTCGCACCTGGCGCGAGTGCGACGAAATCACGGAAAAGGCGACTCTGCCGAATCTCTACAAGTGGATCGGCAACCCGGTTATGACGGGCTTCACGGCGCCGAAGGTTCTATGGCTCAAGAAAAACGAACCCGAGAATTTCGACCGGACCCGCCATCTCCTGCTGCCCAAAGACTACATTCGCTACCGCATGACCGGTGAGATCGCCACCGATATCTCCGATGCGGCGGGCACCGCGCTGTATAACGTCGTGGAGCGCCGCTGGGCCACCGAGCTCCTCGACCTTCTCGAGATTCCCCACAGTCTCATGCCTCCTGTGGCCGCTTCCTATGAGGTGACCGGGCAGGTGACCCGCGAGGCCGCCGGTGCGACGGGCCTGGCCGAGGGCACCCCGGTCGTCGGCGGCGGGGCGGACAACCCGTGCGGGGCTATCGGGGCTGGCGCGGTTCGGGAGGGGCGGATCATGCTCAGTTTGGGCACGTCGGGGGTCATTTTTGCGCCGATCTCGAGTCCGCGCCAGGACCCGGACATGCGGCTCCATCATTTTTGCGCTTCGCCGCCCGAGCAGTGGTACTTGATGGGCGTGGTTCTGTCGGCGGGCATGTGCCTGCGGTGGTACCGCGACCAGTTCGGCCGGTCGTTACAGGCGGTGGCGGAAAGGGAGGGCCG
>JABMPG010000479.1 GCA_013203855.1 bacterium | reverse complement strand
GCTCAGAACCGCCTGGACCACCTTGCGGCGAAGGTCTTCCTGAGCGATGGGGGGAAGAGAACGAGCATCTAGTGTTTTCATGCGCGCAGTATGCCAGAGGGACACTCGGAATGCAATCTATTTATTGCTCTGGGTAGTAATGAGATTGCCATGTACGTGATCATATCTTGGCATGAGCGGGTAACGTTTTCTGCCCGCCGCCAGTTTATCCGGGTTCTTGTACATTGCGTGTTCTTCTTGGCCTACACGACTCTTATTCTCACTGCCCTTGTGGTAGAGATGATTGGGCACGGGATAGATGCCTTAGAGCTCATGAAATTGCGACCATTGGAATTCCGGATCCTGTTGAGCGAGCGGGGCATGGGCGTCCCAGATCTCGCTGAAAAGGCTGGCATTCAGCCAGAATGCATCTATCGCCAATATCCCGAACTCGCGATCTTCGGCGGCATCGACAAGCGCATCCTCGCCCAAAGCAAGGACGCCATCGACCGCGAACTCGAACGCATCCTCCCCGTCATGCGCGAACGCGGCGGCTACATCCCCACCTGCGACCACGGCGTGCCCGAAGAAGTCTCCTACGAAAACTATCTCCACTTCCGAAAACGGAGTATCGAACTGGCGGGGGAATAGACCTCAAGTCCACGGACAGACCAATGCCGCAGGTCTTTCCACTTCTTGATCTGATAGCGGCGACAGCTCGAGAACCCTTCCAACCGTTATAGGAGCCCATAACGTCGGATCTGATGGGTACGCGTTCTCATTTGGCCCACGGCGTTTGAAAAGCCGGCCCGATGGTCATGATGGAGCGCTTCACGCGCTGGAGCACCCGGAAGGTCAGAAGGACACGGCCCTTCGGTCCCGCTTTGCGGTAGTAGTACACTTCGGCATTCCAGCCGAGCCCCCATCTCCGGGCAAATGTGGCGGCCTCCAGCCATTTCTCGTGCTTCTCGTATAGTTCCAGAAACGCTTGTATCTCTTTCTCACGCCAGACTCTTGACGGTGTCGAGAGCTTTTGCCGGTCGCGCCTGTTCCAGGAACCTTCGTCGTACAGTTTTCCCTGAATGTTGAGTCCCATCTGCCGCAGCATCAGATGCGCCTCTTCATAGGACAACTGGTCTTTCAGTTTCTGGTAATTCTCCATCCTCACCAGCAGCTGACCATAGGCCTCGTTGATCTCCTTCACCACCCCGCCCAGGTCCTCCGAAAAGTCGGCGGGATCGAGGAAACCGGGATCGCGGAGAGCGGCCGGAGCGGCGACTGTCATGGACGAAGCCAAATTCGTCGAGGCCATGGGCTCCCCGGATTCGGCGATGAGAAACGGCGAACCTGTCCTTGAAACGAGCGGTTCCGCTTCCGCCCCCAGTGGCGGAGAGATACTCCGCACCTGTTCGTAGCCAACCATCGGCCCTGCGAGCAGGACGAATACACCCACCAGCACGCCGAGTGCGATGAAGATGCGTCGGACAGGATACCCCCGGCGGCGCATTTCGGGACCAGATTCTTCAGGCAGGGCCATGTAGTTTCCTCCCAAGGGAACAGGAGCCTCTTTCTCTTCATCCCCAACCCGCTCCACTCAACGCAGTAACATCACTTGGCCATCCCTCGAATCCACCATCCACGGCGGCCGGAAATTAGGTCCAATGGTCAGGATAGAGCGTTTCACCCGCTCCAGAACCCGATGGGTCAGGACGATACGGCCGGGGGCACCGCCTTTCCGATAGTAGTACACCTCCGCATCCCACCCCAGACCGTTTATTCGACACAAATTCGCGGCCTCTCGCCACTGGTCGTGTTTTTCGTAAAGGTCCAGGAAGGCCCTCTCACGCAGACGGCACCAGACAGTCACGACGCGCGCAAGCTGTGACCGGTACTTTTCGGTCCCCGGGGACTTATAACAGAGATCCTGAAGGTGGAAACCCGCCATGCCCAGGAGATTCTGCTTTGCCTCCTCATAGGAAAGATCATTCTCGATCGCGCGGTAGGCCGCCAATTTCGACAGCATTTCCTTGTACTCCTCGTTGATCTCCCGGACGAGATCAGCCAGGTCTTCCGAAAAGTCGGCGGGATCGAGAAATCCCAAATCCCCGGTGAATGCCGGAACCACGGTAGCCGTGGACGAAGCCCCGTCGGCAAGAAACAACGACGCTCTGGATTCGGGGATGGGAACTGTCGAGGAAATGCCCGGAGCGGTCGATTCAACTTCCGCCCTCAGCGGCCACGAGACCCTCCTCCCCTGTTCATAGGAGACCATTGATCCCACCAGAAGGACAATGATCGCCAGGACCAGGGCAAACGGCATGAGGATACGCCGGATGGAGATGGCGCTTTTTGCAGGGCGTGGCGGTGGATTGGAGTTTTCCACGGGAGTCCCTCCGACCTGAGCGACCTCAACGGGTCTCGGACTTCTCTCATTCCTTTAGTAGTGATTTCCCATTTGACCCCGTCTGGGATCCTCTTTCCGATCCAACTGAAGCGATTTTCATCCTCCTCCTCCCAAGATTCAAGCAGAATTGAGATTGATCATGCGTTTCCCCGCCGTTTCCCATCCGATTCAACCATTCTGCCACGTTTTGCTGCATGTTATCCTCCGATCCGCTGTATCCTGGGCGCAGCACTCCCATGAATTTATCCGCCATGTTGGTTCTCCGGTCCGCAACCCCCGTTATGTCACTTGCGGCAACAGTCGCAGCCGATCAATTCTCTTCAGGATCGCATCAAAGAGGTCACGCTTGATCGCCACCTCGGCCAACTGGAACGTCACGTATCGTGAGCCTCGGATCACCTTCGCGCCGATCTTGATCGCTTTCCCACGCAAGAAGCACCTCCCACCATGTCCGTGACGGGCGGAAAGGTACCGCGAGTCTGAAATTCGACCGTCGTTCCGGCCGCATCCCCACAGGCAAGCCCGAGAAGACAACCCCAGAAGCGGTTCTTCTTCGAAGGATGGTACTTCGGTTCGTCTGCCATACTTGGCGGATCTCCTTCTTTTCGGGTTATTCGCGTCCCAAGGATAACGGACCCCACTGTATCACGCACCTTACTTGGTGGAAAGAAGAGGTGGAAATCAGGGCGAATCGCTCGGAAAAGGGGCTATTCCAAGAGACGTATCAGGGATCTGAAACTTTTTCGAAAAAAATGAAGGAGGAGGAAGGAATAATCGGAGATTTTCCAGAATCAATATACTGAATCATGCTCGATGCATGATCAACATATGTAACCAAATCAGTATCGTCCCATAGATGCATAGCCCCGGTCTCTGCCGGGGGAAAAGCCCAGTGTTTTTCAGGTTTTTGCGC
>JABMPG010000055.1 GCA_013203855.1 bacterium | reverse complement strand
GGCGATTTCTGCTTCAATTCTGTCACCATCGGGACGCTCCTTGTGTTTCTCTCCACCTTCGCTAAGTGAAAGTAACACAGAGCTCCCGATGGAACTATGTTTTCCCGCCGCCGCCTTCTTCGCATCCGTGAAGGATCAAGGTCGGAGACTACACAGTCGGCGGTGACTGTGCCACAAACAGCTGACAGTTGCACAGTCGGATTCAGTCCGGATTGATCACGAGGATGTTCTGGGCGCGGCCGCTGGTGTCGTTGATAGGTGGATTGTTGGGGATGTGGTCGTTTCGGAAGAGGAGCCAGTTGTAGGGGGGCGAGACCCGAACCCCGTCATCAGCGTTTTCGAAGCGGCTGTTTTCGAGGACATCGAACATCATGCCGACGTTGTTCTGGAGGTCGACGGATGCGTAGCTGCCTCCGCCGGTTCCGCCGAAGGAGGCACAGATGGCTCCGCCGTGGGCTTGGATGGAGCGGACGACGTTGCCTCCTCCGAACCAGCCGCGACAGTCGGAATCGGAATCGAAGGCGGGATTGTTGTAGAAATCGGAGGTGTAATAGTTCGATGTGTGGGCGCCGCCACGTTCGGTGGCAATGGCCACAGTTCTCTCGTAACGGGTTCCCCGAACGAGATTCCATGCGCAGGGCTGTCGGAAGGAACTGGAGAAATGGCTGCCACCCCAGAAGTTGCGGTACGTGTTTTCGGCGATGATGTTGTTCATGGCGTTGAACCAGAACATTGTCCCGGCGGCATTGGAGTAGTTGTCGGGAATGGTCGTGTCGAGCGTGTTGTCGTAGACGATGTTTTCGCGATAACTCGCGGTGAGGGTGAGTCGGCTGGTGGTGTCGGGCATGACCCGCCAGGGCTTGTCGAGGAGGAGCTTGACGTGGCCGCCCGTCAGGTTTTCCCGGCCCGAGACGACGCGAAACTGGCCGACGCCCTTGCCGGTGGCGATGAAGACAACCCAGTGGTCGTTCTGGCCGACTTCGGGGAGGACGCGACTACCGGTGCGGTCGACGGTTGAGATGACGTCGCCGACGGTTCCAGCGTTGCGCGGGTCATCAGGGTTGACGGTGACGGACTGAGCGTCGGCGGTGATGACGTCGAAGTAGCCACCGTAGGGGTAGCGAAAGTGGAAGAGGATGGATTCGCCCTGGTTGACGTAGGCGGGGGGAGCGGGGGAGCGGATGCCCATTTCGTGGCTGTTGTTATGGGCGATGTAGACGTGGCGGATGGAGGTGTTGAAGCAGAGCATGGTGCGGTTGATCATCACGCGGTTGGCCTTGTCCGCGCCGGCTAGATCGCACCGCTCGACAATCACGTTTTTCGCGTTGTAGTTGACGATGCCGCTGTGGCGCGAACCGAGAGAGCCATAGTTCTGGTTCGTCTCGATCTTGTAGTAACCTTCGAAATACCCTCGGAAGGCGCAGTCGGAGATGCGGACGTAGTTCGTGCTTTGGGGAGGCGGGGTGGTCGACCCGTGGTCGGGCGTGTAGTCGTTGAACTGAATGCCCGACCCGACGGAGTGGACCTCGCAGCGCTGGACGACGATGTTCGCCTCACCGGGGGAGTGGATCTGGAAAGCTCCATAGCGCAACTGGACGTTGACCCGATCATCGTTGGGGATGGAGTAGTCCAGCGCGTCGTACATGACGATCCGGCAGTCCTCGATGACGGCGTCGGGGGCATAGATGCCGAGGACGATCTGGCCTTGGTCGCTGTAGCCCCAGATGTTCGTGTCCTGGTTGGCTCCGTTGACGAGGGAAAGTCCGGTGACGCGGCAGTGAGGCGAGAGTATTCGGAGGATGGCGAGGGGAAGATTGACTGAGGGGTCGGGGAGGATGGCGGAGCGATTGCCGGAGATGGCGTGGGTGGCGGGATCGTGATCTCCCATGCCAACGCCGATAAGGTGGATTCCTCCGGGGACGTTGGCGGGGACTTCCAAGTGGTGGCTGACAAGGTAGTCGCCCTCGGAGAAGAGGACTTTTCCGCCTCCGGCCTGTGCGGCGGCGTCGATGGTGGCCTGGATGGCGGCGTAGTCGTCATCGGGGGTGTTCGGATGGGCGCCGTAGTCGTCGACGCGGAATTCGGCCAGTTCGTGGGGGGCGGGAGAAGGAGGCGGGACTACTTCGAAGGAGACGGGTTCGCTCCAGCCGTAAGAGCCGCCGCTGCCGTTGTGGACCCACACCTGATAGTGGCCGGTCTTCAGTCCATGGGGAAGTTCGATCTCGAGGTGATAGGTCTCAGCGGAGCGGACATTGATCCATTCGGCTTTCCCGCCGCCGCGCAGATAGGCGACGGGTTGGGCGGGGCCCATTTTCAGGTTCTTGCCGATAACGCGGAAGATGCGTGGCGCGGGTGTGGTGGGGATACCCCGGGGAACGGCCATGGCTGCGGGCCAGGCGCTCCAGGGCGTGTTGACACCGACGCGCTGGGATTCTTCTTCGTAGCGGGCGGGCCAGGCCCACCAAGCGGTTGCGCCGTTCACGCGGATGGGCCGTCCCGCCTTGCCGTCCTTAACGGGCCAGACCAGCATGGTGGAGGTGGTGGTCAATCGGGGACGACGGCTTGGAGGCGGTTTTCGTCGCTGCGCAGGGGCCAGACCTGTCGAATGCCATCTTCAGCCCAGATCTGGAGGTAGACACTGGTGAGATCTTCGCCAGAGGCGCAGAGAGTTTCGTCGGGATACGTGAAGTCGGTAATCATGGAGATCTGGGGCGCGCCGGGGAGTTCGTCGGCGACCATCTGTGGGAGTTCCGCGCCGCCGGGGGCTGAGTTCGCGACTCCGGCAGGTCCGGTAGGGAAGTCATTGGGGAGGGGCAGGTCGGCGGGTCTTTGGCTGATGGCGACGGCGGTGCCGGACTGTCCCGGATCTCCGGGGCCCGCTATGGTGGAGTCGGGCACGCCGGTTCCACCGCGGCCCCCGGACACGTCCGTTTCGCCAAGGTGGACGGTGTTTTCGTAGTGGAGGGCGATGCGGCCGCCTCCGCCTCCGCCGCCTCCGCGGTCGCCGCCGCTTTCGCCCCCGGTGTCGCCGCCGTGTCCGCCGGTTGCGTGGAGAGTTCCGAAGTTCCAGATGTTGCGGGCGGACAGGAGGATGGCTCCTCCGCTGCCGCCTCCTCCTCCGGCCGATGTATCGATTCCGCCGATCTCATTTCCCGCGCCGCCGTTGACTGAAACGACTGTTCCAGTGGTGATCATGACCGTGCCTTTCGCGGCGATTTCGACGGCGCCTCCGCCCGCGCCACCGCCGGTGTTCGAGGGGTCGGTGACGCGATTTCCGCCGGCTCCGCCGCTTCCGCCGAAGAGCACGGTGAGGTGGGGCGTGCCGTAGGGGGTCCCTCCGTCGGCGTGATAGGTGCTGATGGCGAAGTCGCCGCCCGCGCCACCGTATGCTCCTCCTCCCCCTCCGCTGAAGAAGTTGCCCAGGTGGCCGCGGCCGGGTCCGTTGAGAAGGGAGAGGGTTTCGGTGGTTCGAACGCCGCCCTGATAGCCTCCTGCGATGCCGAGGGCGGGAGTGTCGGAGTTGATGAGACCGTCTTCGCCGTTGGCCTGGAGGCTCACGCCGATGACGGCGTCGGTCTTGCTGATGATGGCGACGGGGCGATTGCCGGTGATGGTGACCGAGCCGCCTTCGAGGAGAACCGAGTCGAAGCAGAAAACGGCGATCTCTATCGAGCCGCTCTGAGAGAGACCAAGGGCGCCATTTCCCGCGAATCCGGTGAGGGTCAAGTCGTCCGTGTTGATGACCGTGTCGCCGGTGCTCTGTTCCCATGAACCGAGAGAGGAGAACGCGTCGGGATCGAAGATCGAGCCCTTTTCACTGGCACTCTGAGCGCAGGTTATGGCGGGCAAAAGTACGAGCGCGAGAAGGCCGCAAAGGAATGAACAGGTGCGAGGATACATGGGTGAAACTCCTGCGATTCCGGGGAACGCTCCCCCTGAAAACGGGTCAAACGGGCTGGCGAGTGATCGAACGCATCGCAGCTATTATCCTATGCTTCGGGGTTTGTGCTGGCGAGAAAAAAAGAGAACCCGCGCTGAAAAGCGCGGGTTCGGGCTCAGTGAAACAAACGTCGGTATGACTATCTCTGAAAGCGCAGGATATCGCCGGCCGATTTGGAGCCGTTGGTCGGGTCGTATTCCCAGAGGCCGAAGAAGCGATCTCCGAAAGTCGGCGCGGTGTTGGGGACGTCGTCGGCGTAGTGGGCAATATGCCAGGGCGTGTGCATGGCGCCTGTGGGGTCGGGCCCCTTGACGTAGTCGGGTCCGAGGGAGAAGATGCCCCACTTGGGATCCATATTGACGGGCAGGACATTGAGGTAATCTTCCCGTGTGAGGGGGACATGCACAAAGCAGTAGCTGTAGGGGCGCCTTTCGTCGTCTTCATAGGCCAAGCGCTCTTCTTTTGGCGAATTAGAGAAGGGATCGGGGTAGAATACGGTGTCGAGATACGAGATCGGCGTCGTGAGCAGCAGGCACATGTGAATACCACCCCGGGCGTAATCCAGACCGTAGGGGATGTAGCCGTTGAGAATGGGATACTTGTTGTTGTCCACTGCGTAAGACTCAAGGCCGGTGGTGATGGTCCGCATGTCGGATTTGGCCCGGCTGATCTTGGCCCGCATCTGGGCCTCCAGAAAGTTGGGAACTGCGATGGCCGCCAGAATGGCGATGATGGCGACGACGATCAACAGTTCGATGAGAGTGAAACCGCGCTTCATCATGTGTCCTCCTTAGGAATAAGATAGGTAAGGTAAGAGAATTCTATGTAGAGAATTCCTGCACCGATGGCACAGCAACCCATCGCCGCCTGTACGGTCTAGTCTGCCTTTTCGGGCGATGCTCCTCGTGCTCATTGCGAGACCTCGAAAAGCGAGAATGAACTTGTACTCTCTCTGGCACATCGTACGCGGCGGGCCTGGGCCTGGGCAACTGAAATCTGGGAAAATTCGTACGATTTGACTTGCGGTATGTGTGCGGACGTGAGAAAGTCTTCGAGCGTGGTTCCTCTTGGGGAGCCATCAAGTGTTACCACCCAACTGTGGATGCCCATCAGTTTGCACTACGGCCGGGACCTTCCGTCCCGGTTTCTTGTGTCCTGCGAAAGTCTGACGCGACCTCGGTTTCGTCCCCTCCCTTTCCAAAGCATCCCCGGCCCGAGTGCCTACTGACGTTGTCCTGAATCCATTCTTGAATGGTCCGGTCACGCAGTTCTGTTTGGTCCCGCCGCGATCGCGCGTCGGGAAGAAAAGAGTTAGTCTATTGTCTCTGAAGACCCCAACACGGAAGTTCCATTCCCCCAAGCCGCGCCGTCCGGATAGTCCGAGCGACCGCGGTCGGGTACGGGATTTGCCGTCCCGCGCGCCGCGTATCGATCCTGAGGCCCTGCGCGCGGCCAATCCCCAGTTCGCCGAGCTGGGCGTTCGTCCGGAATGTCTCGGCCTTTTGAAGAATCAGTCCATCACGGAGCCGACGCCCATTCAGACGAGCGCCATCCCGCCCGCACTGGCGGGCCGTGACGTGGTGGCAATCGCGCAGACGGGCACAGGCAAGACGCTGGCCTTCGGTCTGCCTCTTCTTGCCCGGTTGGCCGAAACGGGTTCGGCCCGCGCCACTGCATTGATCCTCACTCCGACCCGCGAGTTGGCCCAGCAGATCTATGACGTGCTCCAGCCTCTTGCCCGCCTTCTGGGTGTGCGCGCCACGTGCGTTTATGGCGGCGTAAGCATGGATCGCCAGGTCCGTGACCTGCGCGCTGGCGGCGGGGTTATCATCGCGACGCCGGGACGGCTTCTCGATCATGTCGCCCGCGGGAACACGGCGTTCGACAGGCTGAGCACTCTGGTGCTGGACGAAGCCGACCGGATGCTGGATATGGGCTTTCTGCCCGATATCCGTCGCATCATGAACGAACTTCCCGCCCAGCGTCAGACGCTCATGTTCTCGGCGACGTTTCCGTCGGAAATCGCGCGGCTGACCGAGGATATGCTGAATGATCCGCTCCGCCTGGAAGCAGCCCGTAGCGCCACGCCTTCCGACACGGTGCGGCAGTGCGTTTACACGGTCGACCACGAGTCGAAGCAGGATCTTCTGACCAAACTGCTTGACGGCGACGCAGTGCGGTCGGCGATCATTTTCGTGCGCACTAAACGGCGCGCCGACCGGGTGGCCAAGGCTCTCGAACGCGGGGGCTATCTGGCGGACGCGATCCACGGCGATCGTTCGCAAAGTCAGCGCCGGCGGGCGATCGATTCTTTCGCGCGCGGGAAGTTCAAGTATCTCGTGGCCACCGATGTGGCCGCCCGCGGGATCGATGTCTCCGGCATCAGCCACGTTATCAATTACGATATCCCGGCCTGTTCCGATGACTATGTCCATCGTATCGGACGGACGGCTCGCGCTCATGCGGACGGTGATGCGATCACCTTCGTCAGTCAGCCCGATGCGGTGGTTTTGCGTGATATCGAGAAAGCCTTGGGCATGCCTCTGGAACAGATCGAGTGGGAAGGGGCCGTGGCTCTGTCTGCGTCCCATTCCGACCGGACGGGAATCGTGGCGCGTACGACTCGGCCCGGTTGGTCCAACCAGCCGTTCGGCAAGCCGTCGGGAAATAACCGACGGACCTGGAAGCCGCGCGGGAATCGCCGTCGGGTGGACGCCTCCTGACGCGATAGGCGCTTCGATCAAAGTAAAGCCCCCGGCGACGGGGGCTTTTTTTGTGTCCAGAAAAGGGCGGGAGGAAAGGATAGCGTTTTCAGATTTGAATGGCGAATCTATGCGTGAATGGGCGGCCATGCTAAACTTGTGAACAGAGGAGAAATGGATGATGGCTATCGAGAAAATCGAGATCCGCCATGAAGATCTGCCGAAAAAACGCGACCCTTTCTGGCGGCAGCGCTTGGGCCGCGACCGTGCCTTTGAGGATAAAAAGAAGGAAGAGGAGCGCAAGAAGGGGCGGAAGAAAGTGGAACGGGAGCAGGAAGGATAAGGTCCGGGCCAGATTGAGAATCCCGACGCGCTTTCGAGGTTGAGTTCGCGGCGGCTCGTTTCTTGGTGCTCCAGAAGTAAAGCCCGTCTCTCGCGATCGGAGAGACGGGCCGGGACAGGAGCCCCAGGAGAGAGTTGTGTGAGTGTATGATGGTCGAACGGGGGGTCCCGGATCAGGCGGGCGCCTTCCCCGGGCGTTCAATCATCATGGCTTCAGACTACCGTCTGTCCTCGCATGGGGCAATTGGGGCATCTGCGGATTCTGAATCGGGTAATTGTCCGGTGTTGATCCGTAGAGTTACGGGTGTGCCCGATTCGGGTTTCACTCGAGGGTCACGTCAGCAAAATGGGTCTGGCCCAGTTGCTGGAGGGTGAGTCGAAGCGTCACCGAACCTTCGGATTCCACGCGCTGACGGGCCTTTTCGATGATTTCGCGGTATGCCGATACGTCAGGAACCGGTTCGTCGTCGATGCGGCGGATCAGTTGATAGCGAGCCACCCGGGCGACCGCGGCCGGGCTGCCGTCCTCGATGTCGGCCACGACGATTCCTTCTTCGGATGCGTCGAGTTGGAGAATATATCGCACCTCGTAAGTAATATTCTTGACTGTTAGGCCGAGGGAGTCGTCTTTGTGCTTCTGGGCGCTGTCGAAGTCCGGGGGCGATTGCTCGATTCGGAACTGAGATGTCTTTCCCGTGTAATCTACGTCGAGATAACGCAGGGCGAGGCTTTTTCCCTGCCCAAGAACTTCGAGAAGATCGGTGAGCGAGTTTTTCCGATCCGGCCAAGGCGGACGGTCGAGGTTCGCGAAACTGAAACCGCCTACGTTTCCCAGGCCCATATTGTCGAAGTTGAAACCGAAGTCGCGCCCGTTTCCCTTCAACTCCACGGGTTCTTTCTCGTCTTCCTCCTGAACGCTGAGAAGGATGCAGCCGGGCTGAAGGCCGATCTTTCCGGCGGGGGAGTCGGGATAAACGAGGGACACGACCAGTCCGATCTTGCCGTCCTTGGAGGGCTTCTCGACGTGGAAGGCCTTGGAGAGTTCGGGAGACATGTTTTCGTACTCGATCCCGAGCCACATCTTTCGCTGTTCTTTTTCCTCGGGCAGCCAGACGATGGTGGGGTCAAGGTGCTCGTCTGGGTTTTCGAAATAGTCGCGCAGTTCGGTCATGGAGAACACGCGCCGGAATTCCTTTTCGGCCGAGTAGAGGCCCGGGCTGTCCCCGTTGCGGAATCGTTCCTTTTCCTCGCCCTCGGGGCGCTGTTCGAGGAGAACGGCGTACAGCGCTCCGTCGCGATCGGTAAACCAGGTTCCCACGCGTCTTTCACTGGCTGGAATGGGCTCGAGGACATCCTTGTAGCCGTAGTTTACCCGCAGGGATCGGTCGTAGCGGACGTCGATGTCCTTCCGGCCGAAGCGGCGTCGGGGATGGATGGCGTGGACCGGTTTCACGGCGGGCAGACTCCCGTCAAGAAAGAGGCTGTCGGCCGGGATAAGGCCTCCCTGTTCCACCCGGATGACGAAAGCCCCGATGTCGTCATAGGCCCCGGCGAATTCGCCATTGAGGTCCTGTTCTCCGCTGCGGATCCCGATGGTGTTGATCACTTTCGCCTGGTCTCGCGAGATCCGGGCCGGCACGAAGATGAGGTCGGACCGGATGGGGATGCCATAGTAGTATTTCTCTGTCGGCACGAGATCGCTTCCGCTCCCGAAAGACCCCCACATGCTTCCCGAGTCCGAGCCCTTCTGGCGAAAGGCGATCCGAATCTCGGCTATGTGTTGGGTGAATCTTTGTCTCAGTCTGGTCTGGATTGACTCGAGCTCTTCGAGTCGCAGAATATGGTCCGCTTCCAGACTCAGACCTTTCCAGACGGGCAGGGGATCTTCGTCGAGATGGACGAGAGGGACGGTTCCTATGCCCAGAGGCTGTCTTTCATTGTCCAGGATGAGGGAAACGGTTTGCCAGGTTCCGGCCTGAGAGATGTAGAGGGGGTGGGGGATGGCCTGTGAATCCGAAGCGGGGCTGGCGGCCCCGGTCGAGAGAACGCGCTGTCGCTCGCCCCCTGTGGAGAGACGCTTCTCCGCAGGCGCGACGTTGCCGGCTATGAAGTAGAAATCCTGCTCCTGGCCGAGGTGGAGAGT
>JABMPG010000478.1 GCA_013203855.1 bacterium | reverse complement strand
GCGGATGGCCCGGCGCCACTCCGGCTGGAATCGCTGTAACAACCTGCCATGCGATTCCGAACTGTTTCATCCGAAACACACCCCTCCGTGATGGGGAATAGGGGTACTTTGATAAGAAACGGCTCGGGGTGCTCATCCGCCAGGCGAACGACTGCCGTTCCAACGGGAAGCGTGTTCAGGGCCTCTTTTTGCTCATCCGTTAGGTTCATAGCCGATGATATGGCTTGAACGTCGCTGCGAAGTTTCTGGTTGAGTGCGATTGTTGCATAGGAATTGGCAAAAGCGACCCTGCTCAAGAGGGAAGCGGACTGATCGATGAAGATATAGCCCATGCCGTACTGACGGATCATTCGGATGGAATTCTCGAGCACCGATTCGCTGGTCTCCGAAGACTTGTGGAGAAGTAGGTTATGGGCCTCTTCCAGGACAATCAGATTGGTGAGCTTGTCCCGCGGACCCTGCGCCAGCCGATATCGATACAAGTAGAGAGTCAGGGCTTCGGAGAACATCTTCCGGTCCGAGTTACTGGACAGGCCGTCCATCTCCAGGACGGCGTTGTGGTTCAGCAGGTCCCTGACGTGGGCATTGTCTTGGGCGTTCACGACCGAACCGAACTCGCCGTAGGTCATGGCAAGAAGGATTCTCTCAGCCGACGCCTGCCACATCCCCGCCCGGCCTCTTAGCTTGACCGATCGTAGCCACAGCAGGAGATCTTGTATCGTCGGCCATTTCGCCGGGAGACCATCAAATGCCCCAGCCTCCCTGAATAGCTTGTCCAGACCGGCCACAAGCAGGCTGATTACGCCTTCGCCGCCGAGATAGGCCGACGCGATGACGTCGACGATAAGCTTGATCCAGACATTTGGCTCACAGCCTGGCGGCGGGATCAGGGGATTGAACCGCAACGGCGAAACGTCCCGGCCGATGGTATACACGCGAATATCGGGCTGAACTGACAGGAGATCGCGGTATCCACGCTTCCAGTCTATCGCGAGCACCTTAATCCCCCGAGCCATGATCCCCCTTATCAGCACGAACGTCAGGTTCGTTTTCCCCGAACCGCTCCTGCCCGCCAGGAGGATGTGCTCTTTCAGGCGATCGCCCTTGAGACAGAACGGGTACAGTTGACGATTCCCGTAGGCCACCTTGCCGATCGGAACGTCGCCCGACAATGCGAATGTCTTCTCGGGCGGAGGGAACGGAGAACGATCCGGCTGATAGTTCAGCCCAAGGTGTTTGGCGGCCAGAAGCTCCAGCGTCTGTTCGATGTCCGCCTTTCCGGTGGCATCTGATTCCGCCAGGTAGACCGCCCACAGTCTGTCGATCTTCTTTCCGAGAACCGGTTTGAGTTTTCGGCATAGTTCCTGGACCCGTGTCATCATAGCAGATCACCTTCGCAGTCGTCGAGGATCTCAGTCCTACGGAAGGCCGAGAGGTACTGCTGGGCTGATTCGGGAACAAGCAGTCGTAACTTCGATAGGTCTCGCCAGAGGGCAATGCGTTCGTCCCGTTGTTGGGCATGAAGCTCCTGCGAGCGTTTCTCGAACGCGCATCGCTGTTCCTCGGAGTAGGGCCAGCCACCGCGGGCCATTTCGTTGAAGGCATAGCATTGGGCCCATTCGATTTCGTGGATATTCTGCTCGTGGATTTCCTGGCGGTGTCTGACCTGGCCGAGAATGTCGTCCAGGCCTAGCCATGCGGTGTGTTTCCTGTCGTGGAGAATTGCGGTTTCTGGCTCGCCGGCCGGTACGGCAAAGTAACCGTCCGTGATCAATTGCTCGACCGTTTGCGGCCCCTCGTCCACCTGAGTGATAGGCGTTCCTTTGGGGAAGAATGGAATTGTGCGGCGCCTTGATCCCGATGGATAGGCCGCCCCGGCAAGTACGACACCGTACTGCCGATGACGGCCGTATAAGTAATGATATCTTGTCTCATGTTCCATCGGGTTGGTTGGTTGGGAGGTATTGTTGAAATTCATTGTATCACCTTTGTATTTTGCTTCTGAGAAGTAGTGAATGGGGCGGAGTATATAAAGGTTTCGGTTTCTGTAACGACTGCGCGATAGGTACGCACGGCGCTGCCACGCGGGGGGGATTACAAAGGTTTATAAGCCCAGGTCCCTTTCAAGTCCCGTGAGGTGATGCTTCGTGGGAAGACCGTACAAATGCCCCTATTGCTTATCAACCGACACCGTCGGCAAAGGGGTTCGAAAAACCAAGACTATGGGAGACCGGAGGATTCGGCGCTGCAAGGCCTGTCGCAGAAAGTTCACGCCGAAAAACCAGCAGCCAGTCGGGACCGAGGCGGAATCGCAGGGCCCGCAGGAAGAGACCCAACCACGTGAAGAACCTGGCGCCCAATCGAGCCTCAATGAGGACCCGGATGAAAATGCCGATCAGGCCGAAAAGCCCCGCCCGGAAGATGGATATCATTGCCCTGGCATTTGATCTGGCCAAGGC
>JABMPG010000477.1 GCA_013203855.1 bacterium | reverse complement strand
GGGGGGCACCGGGGAAGTGTCCGCCTGGGGCAGAGTTTCGGGCAGTTGAAGGCGGCCTCCCTGCGCATAGGCGAACGTGGAGGCAAATCCGGAGATCGTAGCCAGTCCCAGATTCGCCCCCCAGTCGCCAGTGACGGTGAGAGTGTAGCTGGTGGCCCCGCTGAAGGAGCCGGTTCCGTGGACTCGGACCCAGACAGGGCCGGTCTGAGGCCAGTTGACGCGGCTGTAGGTCTCGTCTCCGCCCTCCGCGGCGAAATCGCGGGTTTCTCCAGAGGCATTCGGGTTGGCGATGAAAACCTCCAGAGCAGGATCGATTCCGGGCGCGACGGCGGTGATCTTGATCGAGTACGGGAGGCCTGCCTGGGCGTGGAAAACGGCCCAGTCTTCGTCCTGGGCGACATACAGGGCGTGGGTCTGGGGCGTGTTCAGCCCGATGTTGTTCAGCGTCGTGGAGGTCTGGTCCTGATGGAATAGGTCATAGACATCGGGCGGAGAAGCGCAGGAGGTTCTCTCCCCGCCGAAAAAGATCATCGAGAGGAGAAGAAGGAAGAGAGTGAGCCTGGGCAGTGTTCTCATTTTAAACTCCGGTCCGATGATTTTGCCTTTCACGCGAAGGATTCGAAGCGCGGGAGCCCCCCCCCTCCCGCGCCGATCGATCATTCGTACAGGGCCCAGCCCGGGTTTGCCTGGGCGGGCATCCGGGTGACCTCAATCAGGGTCTGGAGCGGGTTGGAGATCATACTGAAGGCCGGGTCGCTGTCATAGCCTTGCGCAAAGAAAATGAAGTGGCACAGGCCGCGCTGGCGGAAGCCGATGTATTCGGTGCTCCAGACCTGAGACGATCCCTCGCGAATGAGTTCCACCTGTTCGATGTCGACGATGGGCTCTCCGTTCTCATAGCGCGTGTCGGGATGCACGACGTTGACCCACACACGGTCCATGTTGTGGCCTCCGGCCACTTCGGTCCAGAGCTTGACCTGGCCAGTGCCTTCCCCGAGGGTCTGCTGGGGGGTGACGGCCAGCAGAGTGGGCGGCGTGAGGCCGTAGCCAGCCGTGGTTCCCCAGTAAAACGTGCGCGCCATCGCGCCGTCATACTTGTCGGAGATCACCCCGTCAGCGTTGTCTTCGAGCCAGGGCACCTGGAGGGGCTGGCTGGGCGGGCCCACATACGCGGCGAGGATGCCGTCGCGGCCCACATCGAATGCCATCTTGAAGTGAGCGCCGCCCGAGAGGCAGTCGAAGAAGAAGTTCGAAAAACTGACCCCGGCAAAGGTGCCGCTGAAGATGGCCAGACTTTCGTCGGTGGCTCCGGAGATGCAGATGCGCTGCTGGCCGATGGTGGGATGAGCGCCCGTGACGAATCCGCCCGAGTAGCAGAAGTCGCACACCAGGGCAATCTCGAGATCCGGCAGAGCCGCCTGCAGTGCGTCCAGAGCGTCGTCGATCTCAGTGGCGGAAACGGATTCCGTCTCGTTGATTCGAAAGTACCATTCCGTATCGCTTCGCGACCCATGGTCAACAAGATACACGATCAGTTTCTCTCCGCCATCGAGCCACAGGGCGTTCGATTGCAGAAGCCCGAAGAGGTTGGCCCTGGTGGCCGAAAGGTCCACATCGTTGCTGCCGTTGCCATCGGCATCGATGCTCGGGAAGGCGCTGAGAAAGCGGACGTGCTGCTCCGGGATCTGACGGTTGATAGAAAGGCGGTAGGCATATCCAGCCAGGGATCGTGTCTGATCGGCGATAGCATTGCCGGTGTAGTCCCCCCCCCGGCGACGATGAGGACGCGGTCCTTAGGCTCCGGGGGCGCGAGCGTCGAGAAGGACGTCTCCGTGCTCCAAGGGCTCGCGTTTCCGCGGCTGTCGATATAGCGGACCCTCCAGTAATAGGCCTGACCGGGCACGAGTTTGCCAATAGCGGGGACGAAACTGGCGAGCTGGTCCCCGCTCGTCTCATCGGCCGCAGCATTCTCGTAGCTGGAGTTGGCCAGACGGATCTGCCAACGGCTGGCGGCATGGGTGTCGCCGCCGTCGGGATCAGAGAAGTCAGAGGCGCTGAAAGTCGGCAGCACGATAAGGTCGGCCGCGCCTTCGGCGGGCTGCATGTTCAGAGGCTGCACGGGGGGAAGGTTGCTGCCAAGAGTCACGATGGCTGCATCGAGCCCGCCGATCGTCTTCCCGCTGAAGAAGATCGAGACCGCGCTCGAGCCGTCGGACTGCGCGGCGTAGATGTACGAGGTGTCCGGCTGGGACTGAGAGACGGCCTGGTAGTAGATGCGGTCGCCTTCGGCGGACCAGGTGGCTGCGCCCTCGGTTATTGCGGCCGAAGCCGTGAGGTTGACGGCACCTGCGCCCAGAGAATTCGAGCGCCAGATGTCTCCGAGCCGAACGAAGAGCAACTCGGCCCCGTCGCCGTTCCAGTCCGGACTGGCTCCCGGGTTCAGGATCTCGGCCTCGTCGGCCCCATTGGGCAGTATCGTTCGGATCGAGGTGATAGCTGGATTCCCGAGGGGGCTCATCCCAAGAGCGATGCGGTTCTGGTCGCTCCAGTCGACCGAAAATGCCTGAGTGAGAACGTGCTGGACGAGAGGCGTCGCGGTCGCGCCGCTGACGGGGAGCGTGTAGAAGGCATCGCCCTGTCCGGCGACCACCAGAGTCTTGTCGTCGGGCGACCAGCCCACGCAGATCGGATTGGCGCTCTGGAAGCCGGGAACCCCCCAGAGGTCGCTGCCGTCGGGCCGGACAAGCCAGACCTTGTACTGGCCGTCCCGGTTCGAACTGAAAGCGATCCGGGAGCCGCTGCGGTTAAACCGCGGATCACTGTCTCGGGAGGGGCCCGCCGTCAGAGCGGTAGGCTCCCCGCCGTGGCCGTCCATGATCCAGATGTCCCCACCAAGATCGAAAACGACCATTTCGGCGGTCGGCCGGTCCGTACGGAAGGCAACCTCCGCAGACCAGCCCCCCCAGTTCTCATCCTCGTCCTGATATCGGACTCGCCACAGATAACCCGTGTAGAAGCCGAGATCTCCCGGGGCAACCTGATACTGGGTGAGGGCCAAGGTCGTGCGACCGCTGTCAACCGCGGTTACGCTGTAATCAACCGGCGCCGCAGCCTCGCGGACCTGCCACTGCGAAGCGGCATGAGCATCTTGGCCGAGATCGAAGAAAGTCGAAGCCGACAGCACCGGCAGCAACGTCAGACTCGTGGTGCCATCCGCCGGAGATATCGCAACCGGCGGATCAGGCAGCGAAACCGCAGTCGTGAAATCCCAGACGGGACCAACCGAGATCCCCGCCGGATTAAACGCGCTGACCCACCAGTAGAAAGGAGTCAGATCCGCGAAGATTTCAGGATTGGATAGGCTCTGAGAGAAAGTGACAAAATGCTGCTCGGGAAGCTCGTTTTGATACCAGTAGAAACTGTTCGAGCCTTGAAAGGCTGCAACCATATCGGGGCGGCCGTCTCCGTTGAAGTCCCCGGAGGCCACGTCACGGGCTCCGGCCACGCTGGACTCAATCGCGTGTCGCGTATAGGTGGTGCCTTCATTGTCATACCATGTGAGACTGACTTGGCTGCCGCTGTATGAGGCGGCATACGCGTCAAGGTCGCCATCGAGATCAAGATCCTCCGCACGGACACAGTGAGCGCCCAGAAAATCTCCGTCCAGGACTGTCTTAGTGAAAGTTCCGACGCCATCGTTTTCATAGAGCACGATCAGACCGATGTCGTTGACGGCTCCGAGGATGTCTGTATCGCCGTCATCGTCCATGTCGGCCGGGAACACGAAGAACGCTCCCGGGAGGTCCGATTCGAGCGATTGTTTGGTGAAACTCTGGGCACCGTCGTTTTTCCACCAAGCGATCTCGTTCGACGGATCCATCGCGCTGGCGATGATATCAAGGTCGTCATCCCCGTCGAGGTCCGCCGCATCGATCGAATTGGCCGAGGCGAAATCCCCAATGTCGTGCTGGGTGAAGGACGCGCTGCCGTCGTTTTCCCACCACACCAGTTTTCCCGCGCCCCGTGCGGCGCAGAGAATATCCAGATCATTGTCACGATCCAAGTCGATAATTCGGATTCGGTAGGCTCCCGAAAGCGACGTGGCAAGTACGTGTGAGGAGTAGTTGGAGTCCCCGTCGTTTTCCCACCAGACGACGTCGCCCACATAGTAGGCTGCATCCACGACGTCGAGATCCCCATCACCGTCAAAGTCACCTGCCCGAGCGGAGCAGGCTCCGCTGAAGCCAGACGCTATGCTCTGGTTCTGGAAATTGCCATTTCCGTCATTGACGAACCAGCCGACCTTCTGATTGATGAGGATGGAATAGAGAATGTCCAGATCCCCATCCCCTTCCCGGTCGTAGGGCATCACGGAGTAGGCATTGTTGCCGGAGAGGAGCAGATTCCGATCGGAGAAAACGGGGGTGTCTTCGCTGTTCACGAGAGTGACCAGAAAGGAGGTGGCGGAATCAGCGTTTTCCCAAGCGAAATCTATGTTCACGGGAATATCCACGGCGCCATCCGACGGAGTGGGAT
>JABMPG010000476.1 GCA_013203855.1 bacterium | reverse complement strand
TTTCATCACGGACAAAGGATGGGCGGAGAAGACGTTTGGCTTCGTTGGCAAGTCGCCGTGGCATCTGCTCAATCCGGTGGTGCACCTCGAGCAACAGATGGACGTGACGACGGCGGTGGTCCCTTTTCTCGGCGCCATCGTAGGATGTCTCTGGTTCCTGCGGCGGCGCAATATCTCGCGGGGCGTTCTCTTCGCCTTTGCATTGGGCTTTCTTTCCACGCAGTTCACGGCTTTTCGCCTGGGCAGCATGTTGAATTACTATGTCGAGGCCTACGTGTGGGCTGTGCTGGTGTGTTCGGGTGTTCTCTTCGAAGCTGTCGGGCGATTGCTTCATTCCAAATGGCGCTTCGGGGTTCCCCATCCGGGATGGGTGCTCCTGTTGCTGATTGTGTTCGGCTTCTACGGGATTCGGGGCGAACGGATTCGCGAGGATTTTCCCGCATTGCTCGAACCCGCGACCTCCTGGTCGGCGCGGAATCGCGAACTCGTGGAGGTGCTCAACCAGGTCAAGGGCGAGGTGATGCTCATCGAAGGTTTCCTTTACTGGCACACCCAGGCGCCGCCGACCATGTTGACGGCCAGCGGCTACTGCGGCGGGGTGGCCCGCGGCGTCCGGTCTCCTCAACCACTGATCGAAAAAATCCGCCGTCATGATTTCGAACTCATCATCCTCGAGAAACCCGCCGAGGAGGGCCCCATGATTATCCAGGGGGTCGAGTTCTTTCCCGCGCCGGTGGTGCGGGCCGTGGCGGAACGCTACCGGTTTGTCGGATACTACAATCCCTTCTATCTGTACCGTTGACCCCAAGCCGAATTCGCAAGAGATGACGGGGAGAGCGGGGAGAATAGGAATCTCTTTGTGCTTGAGTCCGTACCTTCTTTTCTCTCATCCGTGAAGGATCAAGGCGTGGCAGCCCGGAAATTCGGCGCCGTTTGCTGTAAGCGAGAGTCTGGTTTGCGAAGTTTTGAGCCGTTTGCGGATTATCCCGCATTGTGTCCTTGACAACTCCGGGCCGATGGACCAGAACTCTTGAGATGTCTTGGAGGAGCCGGACTGAGATCTGTATCCTAGCCGGTCTTCCGGACACAGAACCATATCGTCTAAGGAGACACCTGCATGGCACGCATCGCATTTATCGGCGCCGGGAGTTTCGGTTTCACCCGAAAACTGGTCAATGATGTTCTTAACTTCCCCCTTCTCGAGAACTCGACCATTGTCTTGATGGATATCGACAAGGAGCGGCTTGATTTTGTCAAGCGGGCCTGCGACATGATCGTGGAAAAGGGCGAGTATCCCGCCAAGGTCATCGCCACGATGGACCGCCGGGAAGCCCTCAAGGGTGCCGACGCCGTGATCTGCACGATTCTGGCGGGCGACACGGAGGTCTGGAAGCACGACATCCTCATCCCGAAGAAGTACGGCATCGATACCAACGTGGGTGACACCCGTAGCGTCTCGGGCATTTTTCGCGCCCTTCGGACCATTCCCGTCATGGTGGACATCTGCCGGGACATGGAGGAATTGTGTCCCAATGCGATTCTTCTGAACTACACGAACCCGATGGCCATGCTTTGCCGCGCGATGCAGAAGGCCACCTCGATCCAGGTCACCGGTCTGTGCCACAGCGTTCAGGGCACGGCGGCCATGCTGGCGAAGTGGATCGGCGCTCCGATGGCGGAGGTCGATTTTGTCTGCGCGGGGATCAACCACCAAGCGTGGTACACGCGTTTCCTGTGGAATAAAGAGGATGCCTATCCTCTCATTCGCCAAGCCATGAGGAAGAAAGCCGTTCGCAACCATGAGCAGGTGCGCAACGAGATGTTCATGCAGTTGGGCTACTATGTCACGGAGTCCAGCGGCCACAATTCCGAATACAGTTGGTGGTTCCGCAAACGTCCCGATCTGATCGAGAAGTACTGCACAAACGGCACGGGCTGGAACCCGGGCGAATACGCCTACATTCTCAAGGCGTATCAGAAACGGAAAAGCACTTGGAAGAAGGATATTCAGGCCTGGCTGAAAAAGGGCGAGGTCAACAAAAACGCCGGCCATGAGTATGCCGCCTCGATCATCAACGGCTGGATGGGCGGCGGCCCCTTCGAGTTCAACGGCAATGTGCCTAACAAGGGCATCATTTCGAACTTGCCGGAGGACGCCTGTGTCGAGGTGCCGGTCATTGCGGACCGCCGCGGCTTCTCGGCCATGCACGTCGGACCCCTGCCGGCTCAGTTGGCGGCGCTGAACAACGTGAGCATCGCGGTCGAGGAAATGGCCGTCGAAGCCGCCCTTACCGGAGATCCCGAAATGGTCTTCCATTCGATTCTCTACGATCCCCTCAGCGCGGCCGTTTTGTCGATGGCGGAAATCCGCAAGATGGTGGCGGAGATGCTGAAGAAGAACGAGAAGCACCTGCCGACGTTCAAGAGCGTGAAGATCTAATGGGACATTGCTGTTAGCTTTCCACTCGGCTGGCTGCAAAATGGAGCCGCCCCGACACTCACATGTCGAGGCGGTTTTGTTTTTGCTCAGGCGATTTCCATGCAAAGAAAAAAGCGCAGAGCGGGAGGGGGCCCCACTCCGCGCTCTGCGCCGGAGGGATTGCGGCGTTTGGTGCTATCCGATGGCCGTGTTGCCGGCATCGCCGGTGCGGATCCGGATGCATTCGACGAGATCCATGACGAAGATCTTGCCGTCTCCGATCTGGCCCGTGC
>JABMPG010000054.1 GCA_013203855.1 bacterium | reverse complement strand
GGCACATCCAGGCCGGACGGGTCCGTGCGATCGGGGCGTCAAACTGGACGGTTCAGCGCATCGAGAAGGCGAATTCCTGGGCGAAAGGCCGGAACCTGTCCGGTTTCTGCGCGAGCCAGATCGGCTGGAACTTGGCCGTTCGGAATGCGGGGATCGACGCGGGGATGGGGACGCTTTACATGGACGAGGAGACCTTCGCGTGGCATCGAGCCAGCGGGCTTGCGGTGACGGCTTTCAACGCCCAGGCCAACGGCTTTTTCTCGGGGCAATACGGCCCAAACGTGACGGACGAGAGCAACGGGAAAGTGAAGGCGATGATGCGCCGATCCTACAACCCGGAGAGTTTCGCCCGGCTCGAGCGTGCGGAAGCGGTGGCCAAGCGGCGGGGATGCACCGCCAATCAGGTGGCAGTGGCCTGGCTGACATCCCAGCCCTTTCTCGTAGTGGCCATCGGCGCGCCGAAGACGACAGATCAGATGGAGGATACCTGCGGGGCAGGCGCGATCGAGTTGACGGCCGAGGAAGTCGGCTTTCTCGAACGGGGATAGGGGCTGCTTGAGCCGCGGTAGATTCTATTCGGCCAGTCTCAGCCATTCCGGCAGGGCACTGGTTTCCCGGACGATAGTCATGGCGCCGATGGTTCCCAGCCCGCTGGTATAAGTGCCGCCGCCGGAGGTCTGGCGCACCATATAGAAGGGGAGCGGAGCGAAGGTGTCGGCGACCGGGATGGTGAATTCGAAGGGATAGGAATTGTCGATCTCCTGATGCAGCGCGCCGTTGAGCTCATAGTGGAGCGTGACGGTGGCGGCTTCGTCATACCAGGCGGTGGACCAGATGTAGGCGTCCCAGGGGCCGGGTTCGACCTGGATCGCGGCGGCGCGAACCTCGGCTTCGGGGCCGTTCGCGAGGATCTGCCAGGAGGGGTAGGGCCCCGGGACGGCCGGCCGCATCTTGTGGTGTGTCGGGATCTGGATGTTCGTTCCGTCGAGGGCGAGAACCGCCAGGTCGCGAGCGGGCAGAGTGACCGAGGCGACACCCGAGGCCAAGGGTGCGGTTTCCAGAGAGCCATCGGCGCGGATGATCTGGACCTGGGTGACCTGCGAGGCGTTGTAGTGCAGGATGGCCTCTGAGAACGTCGCCGCGACGGTCTCCTCCTGATGGCTCTGATTCATCAGAACGAGGAAGAACTTGTCGCCGGTGTGTCCGGTAAGATAGTTCATCTGGGAGTTGTCGAGGGTGACCAAGCCGCGCTTGAGCCAGAGCCAGACATCGTCATAGTCGTAGATCTTGCCGGGGGCGTGTCCATAGGTGCGGTTGTTGAAGTAAGCGTAACCGGTCTGGCGCAGGAAGGGAAACTCGACCTCGCCGTCGGAGAGGAGTTCAGCGTCGGCCATGAGATAGTCCAGCGTCCACGTCAGGTGAGGCACGATGTGATGGTAGTAGATGGCGGTTACGTCGGGACCGACGAAAGGATAGTCGGCGGAGAAGGGCAGGTCGGTCATGCCAACGAGATAGTAGCCCGGATAGTTGCCCCATCGGCCGATGGTGGAGTTCCGGGCGTAAGTCTCAAAGGCCTTTTCGCCGGTGTAGCGGGCGAGGCGCAGGAAATCAGGCGCCCAGCCCGCCTGATAAATGATGCCACCGCCCTCGGTGCCGCGCCGATAGGTGACAGGCTGCTCGAAGCCCATCCCGACGTTCGACACCGTCCACGCCGGGACCTGCTTTTCGGTCACGTCGCCGGGTGTGCGGGGATGGCCGAGGCGGAAGTACTCGGTGCCTTTCGGCGCGACATGTGAGACGTGGTCGCCGTCGAAAACTCCGCCGGGGTGGATGGTCACATCGCTTTCTGGAACGACGGGTTGGGTCCACATGCCGGTCATGAGCTGGCGGGCGCCGAAAGCGGCCGCGTCGAGATACTCGTGAGCGCCTACTTCCTCGTACATGCGGAGCAGTCCGTCCCAATCTGGCACGAACTGGATCATCCAGAAGGGGCTGGTCCCCAAGTCTTGGGTCGGGGCGGTCCAGACGGCGCTGTTGCGGTAATTGCCCGCCTGACCGCGCGCGGTCATGAAGGCGTCGTAATCGTCCAGCAGAAGGTATCTGACCAGGTATTCCTCGAAGAGCTGACAATGCGTATAGCCGCTTGTGACTCGCACCCCGCCATTGGGGAAAGCAATCTCTCCGAACCGGGGCGTAAGCCGGTGCGAAGCCTCCCAGAGTCCGCCATAGGTGCTGCTGCCGAAAAGCGAGACGGGACCCTCCATGCTGCCGTCGGCGTAGCGGCCGCTCTGGGTCGGGTCTGGCGAGAAGTGGGCATTGCTGCGCGAGAGGGCGAAGGCCATCGTGGGCACGGTCCGGCGGTGGTAGAAATCTTTGTCGCCCGTGAGGCGGTAGATCGACAGCATGGTAAGGGGGGCGGACTCTGAGGCGGTGTAGATC
>JABMPG010000475.1 GCA_013203855.1 bacterium | reverse complement strand
TGCCATAGGGCGAGACGTTGTTGAAGCCGTGATCGTGGACACCCGTGTGGCTGAGGTGGGGTGCCATGCGCTCGACGATGTTTCGCCGCGCCATATCGAGAAAACACCGGTCGTCCGTGGCGTCGAAGACGAGGAGTTGGCAGCCGAACTGAAAGCCCTGGGTCCACTCGGTCCAGCCCCGCGTCTCGTAATGCCCCCGGCGGGTGACGACGGGTGAGCCCCTGGAAAAGTCCCATCGCTTCTCCAAGTTGGCGACCTTGCGCTGGGCCAGTTCGAGAAACCGGTCGAGAGCGGGACGAATGTCGGCGTTCTTCAGGCGCGAGTCGATTTTCACGATGGGGTTCCTTTTGTTCGGCTTCGCCCTTTGAGGTGCTTTTCATAGGCGGAGCGGGCGGATTGGTAATGGAGGCGGATTAGTTCGGCGGCCTTCTCGGTGTCGCGGCGCTTGATCGCCCGTAGGAGCCGCCAGTGCTGCTTCTGGGCTCGATCCGTCCGGCCTGTCAGGACCTCGGCGAAGAAGAGGTGGTGCGTCCAGTCGAGGAAGCGCAGGACTCGCTCCACGAGGCTCACGGTGAGGCGGCTGGCGGACAGTTCGGCGATGCGCAGGTGGAAGCGGTCATTGGCGGCGGCCCAGGCAGGGGGGGCGTCCACCAGGGCGTCCATGTCGCGGAGATGCTCTTCGAGAGTCGCGATCTGATCGTCCGACAGGACCGCGCATGCCCGTCGAACGCAAACGGATTCGAGGGCCTCCATGAGAGAGAAGACCTCCGAGACGAGTCCCTCGTCCACCTCGACCACGCGGGCTCCAACATAGGGCTCGATCCGGACAAAGCCGTCCGCCTCGAGTTGGCGGAGCGCCTCCCGCACGGGGATAGGGCTCACGTTGAGGTGGTCGGCGAGGGTCTGGATGACGAGACGTTCGCCCAGGGAGATGCGTCCCTCCACGATTTCCTGTCGGAGAACGCGATAGGCAAAGTCCTGTTTGCTGGTGGGGGGAGTTGGCATCGCTTTCGGACTCATGGAGATACCATATATCATATATGATGTTTGTCAAGAGGGAACTTCTGCCCGCCGGAAATCAATTCCCCAACCCCCTTGACAGGACCTGATCGATTTGCTCAAGTGACCCAAATGCCCGGTGGCCGCAGCTGCGGTCGGGGAAGAACCCGTGAGCGATAAACCCGTGCGAAAGGCAATGAAATGAGCGAGAGGACCCGCTATGTGCAAGTCGGCCTGGGGGGACGCCATGAGATGTATCGCCAGGCCATCACGCAGAGGTACCGCGACAACTGCCAGATGGTGGGGCTGTGCGACGTCAACGAGGGACGTCTGAACCTGTCTCGGAAACGGGCTCATGAGGAATGTGGCGACGAGGTCCCGGGCTATCTGGCGGCCGATTTTGACCGCATGATCGCGGAGACGAAGCCCGACACGGTGATCGTGACTTCCATGGATCGGACTCACGACGAATACATCTGCCGGGCGATGGAACTGGGCTGCGACATCATCACCGAAAAGCCCATGACCAACGACGAGGTCAAGTGTCAGCGCATTCTCGACACGATCAAGCGGACCGGGCGCAAGTGCCGCGTGACCTTCAATTATCGTTATTCACCCCCGCGCACTCAGGTCAAGGACCTGCTCATGTCCGGCGTCATCGGCGAGGTCCTTTCCGCCGATTTCCACTGGATGCTTAACATCAAACACGGCGCGGATTACTTTCGTCGGTGGCATCGCAACAAGGTGAACTCCGGGGGTCTGATGGTTCACAAGGCGACACACCACTTCGACCTGATCAATTGGATGCTATCCACCGTGCCCGAGACCGTGTATGCCTCCGGGGATCGCCAGTTCTATACCCCCAAGACTGCCGAACGATACGGTCTACACCAGAGAGGCGAACGTTGTCACGACTGCCCGGAATCCACGAAGTGTCCGTTCTTCCTGGACATGGCCAAGCGCGAAAACATGCGGGAGCTGTATCTGGATAACGAAGAATACGATGGATATTTCCGAGACCGGTGCGTTTTCAGCGATAAGATCGACATTGAGGATTCGATGAATCTGGTCGTTCAGTATCGGAACAAGGTCAAGATGACTTACTCGCTCAATGCGTTCATGCCATGGGAAGGCTATGTCATGTCCTTCAACGGCACGCGGGGGCGGCTGGAGCACAAGTGCGAGGAGGCTGTCTATATTAACGCGGATGGCACGGTGCCCGGGGCTCTGAACCGGGAGGGCACATGGATTCGCATCTATCCGCATTGGCAGCCGGCCCGCGAGATCGAAGTCTGGACGGCGGCAGGTGGTCATGGCGGCGGGGACGCCCCCCTCCTCGAAGATGTTTTCAGCCCGAATCTGCCCGAGGACAAGTACAAGCGGGCGGCGGATCAACGCGCCGGGGCCTGGTC
>JABMPG010000474.1 GCA_013203855.1 bacterium | reverse complement strand
CCTGACTTGAGCTCATCCCGGTAGTCGCTGCTGGCGTCTCCGAAGAGGACGACATACGTGGGCGGGCGGCTCCAACTGCGCAGGGCGTCGTAGAGGAAGTCCTTGATCGCGCGTGGGGAGGATTCGCCCTGATTGTAGTGCTGGAAGATCTCGCGCACGTCGACGGAGCGGACCTCAAGGCCCTGCCTCTTTTGGAACTCTAGGAGGGGCTGGATCTCTTTGATGAATCGGGGGTGGTAGATGAGGAGGTAATCCGCGGTCTGGCCGGCCGAAGTGAGACCCGTTGAGACGAGGGGGACGGTGGTTTCCGCTTCCCAAATGGTAGAGGGACTGACGAGGAGGAGACGGCGGTCAGGGGTGGGAGCGTGAAAAGCGTGGAAGTTGAATCCGCGCGGACCGGGCAAGGGCAGGACCTGGAGAATCTCGGGCTGCGATGGCTCGGTAAGGTCGAAGACAAGGGGGGCTTCCGTGAAGCCTGCCACACGATGCCAGGGCGTTTCACCTTCGGTTTGGACTTCGAGGCGGCCCTCCGTCGGGAGGAGGTTGCGCCGGTAGCGGACCTTGAAGTGGTTCATGTAGAGTTGACCGTAAACGGCGGAGGCCGCGAGAGGCCCCTGGAAGCGTATGACAAGCAGATTTCTGGGATGGATGTGATCGGGCGTGACGGCGATGGTGCGGGTCATGTCGCGCTCGGTTTCGAAGGGTTTGAGCTGGATGGGCGGGGCGTCATTGATCTGGATGATGAGGGGCGGGGTTCCCGCCGGGAGGGGGGCGGCGGTGGCAGTTCCGTGGAAGTAGAAATCAATTTCTATTTCGAGGCTGCCGGTGCTGCGGGGGTCGAGCCAGGGGACTTCAAATGGGAAGAGGGCCGGTTCCGTGTCGAGAATGGGTTTCCATATCCAGGCGTGTTCCTTGATGGAGAGGAAGTTGTCCTGTCTCAGGAGGAGTTCCTCATCCTCTTCGATGGTAAGTTCGGCCCATGTGGCGCTGACAGTGGGGGCTCCGAGAGGGAGGAGGCCTGGAGCGGCCTGGATCTTCATGCGGGAGGATTCGGGGGCGGGCTGTTCGCTCACGCGCACCCAGTATGCGCGCTCGTGGGAATACTTCGATTCGGAGGATTGGCCGTAGAAAAAGAGAGCGTCGCCTTGGTCAAAGGTATCGTCTTCGTTTCCGATGAAGAGAGCGGGGACGATATCTCCGCGGCTGTGGATGCTGAGATGGGCGGGGTTGACCTTGGCGGGATCGAGACCGGCGTCTTTGAGATGGCGGGTAGTTACGCAGGTCAAGTTATCGGTGGCGATGGGGATTTCGAACCAGTGGCCGGATGTGGGATCGGGTCGCCAGGGGGAGTCGATGGGGGGAGTGTTGGGCGATCCCTGGGCGCGGTCGGCGTAGAGGGGGAGCGCTTCGGGATTGGCGACGAGGTGGTTGAGGATGAGGGGGTAACCTCGGGAGATATCTTGGGTTTCGGCGAGGGCTGCATCGGTGTGAACGGGCTTTTCGAAGGGGAGGCTTACCTGGAGTGACTTGAAGCGATAGAAGGCGTCGGGGCCGAGGTTGACGGTGCGCGGTTCAACGGAGAAGCGGATGATACGCCAGAAGCGTGCGATTCCTTCGTCTGTGACCTTGACCCACTTTGACGGGGTGAGGTCCTGGCGGAGGGATTCGGCACGCGGCTCATCGGAAGGGGAGAGAGTGAGGGGGAAGGATCCGAGGTCGTCCCTCTCCTGAAGTTCCGTCGGGGGGCCGTTGCGCTCGAGAAGATAGTCGAGGAAGACAGGGCGGAGCGTGGCGGCGGGTGGAGCCACGAGGAAGAATTCGAGCGGGCTGTTCTGGGGCATCGAGTCGGAAACGACGTCGATGAGTATCTGATCAGGCAGGGACTGGACGCGAATGTTTTCGGGCAGGTGGCGAACCGGCTCAAGGCCGGCGGGCGGGGAGAGTGCGGGAGCGGCGGGATGTGTGGCGGTCAGGAGGGCAAGACAGAGAATGGCCGGAAGCAGAATGTGTATGCCGGGAAGAGTCCCCCTTCTATTGAGGAAGTCCATTGCTGTGTCTCCTGATGAAGGTTGAAAGGCCGCGATTGCGGGCGCACGCTCTGTACATCTTACTAGAGGCAATTCGAAGGGTGAAATGTTTTTCTTGAGGGAGCACGCTCGAGAGTGAGCACAGCCTCGGGCAATTGTGGCACAAACTACAAAAAGGTGGCGGGGGAGCGGAGGGCCTGTTAAGAATGGACCGCCTTGTCCCTGCGCTGGGG